>JABDJR010000127.1 GCA_013003415.1 Candidatus Eiseniibacteriota bacterium
AGTGGGTACGCCCGTCGGCAGCGTACGGCGTGAACTACCAGATGGCGGGCTTGGGTGCGGCCCTGGATAGTTTGAGTACGGCTCACCCGGAGCGTTACCCGGTGAACGCGGCGCATTCCATGGACGAGAAAGTTGGTCGTTTGTTCCACGAGTTTAATCTCGCCCGCTATGCCAATGAAAACGAGGCCTTTGAGGGGCGATATGGTTTTGGCGAAGAAGTCGATGTGAAGAACTTCCGCATGTTTGCGTGGCCGGACACGAACGGAGAGTTCGTGCGGTCGGTGCCGCCTCAGGTTCACATCGATTCAGACCAGGTGTTCTCGTCTTCGGTGACTCACTATGTGGGGACCCAAGGCGGGATGTCCGAAGCCTGTCGCACACGAACGATTGGGGTGCGACCTTGGGCGGCGGAGTATCTTGTGTTTCACGCCGCAAAAGAAACGGCAGGAAAGAACCTGCAACTCATGGTTGGTTTGCCAGAGGATATGCCGGAAGGAAAGCGATTGCATGTCGGAGCCCTGCTTTATAGTGAGCGCGACAGTTCCTTAGCTTCGGTAACGCCGCTCGACGTCATTCCCCATGTTGAGGGTTTGGAGCTTGAAGTCTCCGGCTTTGGAGAGAGCGTCGGTTCGGTGGTGCTCGTCATGTCGCTGGCTTCCGATCCGTTGCCACGAACTGAGCGGTCTTGTCCCGACCCGTTTTGCGGCCCTTACGGTGCCAACCCTTGTGAAGACTGCGATGGCGGGCGCGGCGCCTGTCACGAGCCGCAAGTTCCTCTAGAGGTTCGGTACTCTATCGGGTCCTGACCCGGCAAGGTCCTAGCGAGAGCTACTTCCCCATCGTTTTTGCGGCCAAGGCTCCGGGAGCTCCTGTAATCCCTCCGCCAGGGTGCGAACCGCTGCCGCAAAGGTAAAGGCCTTCGATGGGGGTGGCGTACTGCACGCATTCCGGGCTCGGGCGGAACAGGAGCTGATCGATGGCATGGTCCCCATGATGCATGTGACCCTGCGGTAAGCGATAGCTTGTTTCGAGATCGAGGGGGGTCAGAACTTCGCTCCCAACAATGTTCGCGCGAACTCCCGAGCTGAAATGTTCCAAACGATTCACCACCGTATCCAAAAGCTTCTCGCGGTTTCCGTTCTCCCAGCCTTCTATTGGCGCGTAAGGCACGTGATGCACGAGTACTGAGGCCACCGCACTTCCGCTTGGGCAAAGGGAAGGATCTTCCTGGGAAGGAACGTGGATATCGAGCACAGGCTCCACCGGAAGTTCACCGTACTTCACCCCGTCAAACGCCCGCTCCATGGTGTCGAGTGTGTCGGTGATGCGCACGTAGCTGGGTTCGTGGTCCGGGCGACCGTCGAAGGTGAGCGGCGAGTTCAAAGCCAGGTGAATCTTGGCGGCGGTTCCCACGGTGCGGAAGTTTTGTATCCGATTTTTAAGTTTGAAAGTTACTGCGGTAGAAGGAAGCAGCTTCAAGAAAACTTGTTTCGGATCGCAAGAGGCTCCCACCCGAGGGGCCGAAATTGTTTCTCCATTCTCTAGAGAAACTCCCTGGACCATGCTGTCGCTGATAAGAATTTCGGCCACCGGAGAACCGGTTCGAATCTCTACGCCGGCCGCGCGCGCGGCCTTTTCTAAAGCATCGGTGACTGCCGAAGCGCCACCAACGACTGGGGTTTCGGCAACCGATTCGTGAAAGAGCCAGTTCGCGCCGGTTCCGGGAGACCAGGGGCCCACAAACTGATGGTAGGTTGCCGGTGCCGCCAGAGCGGAACGAATGAGTTCGTGCTCGAACCATTCCGAAACCACATCAGCCACCGCCATGGGCATCACGCGTAGCAGACCCATCATGGTGGAGGCGCCAAGCCGCCGAAGGCCAAGCATTTTCGGAATGAGAGGAAAGACCTGACCACCGTGGGCGGCGATGATATCGGGGGCAACTTCTTCGGTGATGGAGCGCACCGCATCTTGCACATTGCTGATCCATGCCCGGTATCCACTGTAGCGAAGCGCGTCATGTTCGCTTAGAGGATCAATCTCTTTTGCTGCCAGATCGGGACCATGATGCAAAACCACACCACGCCCATCCTTCTGCGGCAAGAAGTAGGCGGGAGGCGACTCGGCTCTTCTAAGGCCGTATTTTTCGAGGCTCAGATCTCCGGCCACCCAAGGTCGGAAGGCGGTCGTGTCGTGATGAAGCCCCGCCGAACGGAACTCCCCGTGGAACTTGTGGGAGCGCGCAAGGCCGCCAATGGCATCCGCCGCTTCCAGCACCAAAATCTTGTGGCCACGTTTGGCGAGGTAGGTGGCAGCCGTGAGGCCGTTGTGACCGGCGCCAATGATAATGATGTCGGCCACTAGATCGTCCTCGAGTTCAGCAAGGTCTTTGCCGCAAGCTCACCCGGGGAACCCATGACACCGCCACCGGGGTGAGTCGCGGAACCGCACATCCATAAGTTCTGAACCGGAGTTTTGTAGCGGGCCCATCCGGAGGCGGGCCGCAAGAACAAAAGTTGTTCCATGCTTAGCTCACCCTGGAAGATGTTGCCTTCGCTGAGGCCGATCATCTTCTCGATATCCCAGGGAGTGAGAACCTGCCGGTGCAAAATCGACTCCTTGAGTCCGGGGCAATAGCGCGAGAGTTCGTTGACCACGGCGTCGCCGAAGGCCTCCCGTTTCTCCGGCCATTTGTCCGCCCCCTCCTTGATGTTGTAGGGAGCGTATTGCACAAAGATCGACATGACATGTTTTCCGGGAGGTGCCACCGTCGGGTCGACCAAGGAAGGGATCACAATGTTCATGTACGGACGTTCGGAAAACTCACCGTACTTCGCCTGGTCGTAAGCCTTTTCAAGATACTCAATGCTTGGGCAGATCGCGATGTCGCCCTGCATGTGGGGGCCGCTACCCGGTCGGCAAGCGAAGTCGGGGAACCTATCCAAGGCGAGATTCACTTTGCCCGAACTACCACGAAACTTGTAGCGGCCGATTTGTTCCGTGAATTCGTCCGGCAGTTGGTTCTGATCCATGAACTTGAAGAATGTCAGTCGCGGATCGACACTCGAAAGCACGGCTTTGGCTTTGATCTCATCACCGTTTTGGAGAACGACTCCCTGGGCTTCATTTCCCTTCATGAGAATGCGTTCTACCGGGGCTTCGGTGCGAATCTCGGCGCCGAAACTCTTGGCCGCATTGGCAATGGAAAGACTGACCTGTCCGGTGCCGCCTTTGGAGAATCCCCAGGCGCGGAAAGCGCCGTCGATCTCACCCATGTAGTGATGAAGAAGAACGTAGGCGGTTCCCGGGGAGCGCACCCCAAGGAAGGTTCCAATGATCCCACTCACGGACATGGGAGCTTTGAGTACATCGGACTCAAACCACATGTCCAGGAAGTCCACCGCGCTCATGGTCAGCATTTGCAAGTGGGTGACCATGTCATCGGGATCGAGCTGCTGGAAGTGGCGCCCCAAGCTCATGAGGTGCATGAGTTCTCTTGGTCGCAAGGACGTGGGATCGGGAGCCGGGTTGTCGATGATGTTCTTGGCGAAGCGCGCCATCTTCATCATCGTCATCCCAAACTCGGGATAGATCTCGGCGTCCTTGGCGCTGAAGTTCGCAATCTCTCGGCGCGTTTCATGGGGGTCGGACCAGCGACACAAAGAACGCCCGTCCAGCAGGGGCAAAAAGGAAGCTTCCAAAGGAATGATTTCAAGGCCGTGCTTGGAAAGCTCAAGGTCGCGAATGATGTGGGGCCGAAGCAAACTGACAACGTAGCTAAAGACGGAAAAACGAAAACCGGGAAAGACTTCTTCGGTGACCGCGGCTCCACCCAGAACATGGCGCTGTTCAAGCACCAAAACATCTTTACCCGCCTTGGCAAGGTAGGCGGCGGCGACTAAACCGTTGTGCCCCCCGCCAATGATGACGGCATCGTAGGTCTTAGACATTGGCGCGTTTCCGTTCCGGGTCGAAGAAGGGTTTCTTGGTCACGGTCGCGGCAACCGTCTTGCGTTCGTACTCCACGGTGATTTCAATGCGAAGCTTGGTTCCGATTTCGTGATAGCCCTTGTTGACGGTGGCGAGAGCCAAGTTTTGTTTGAGCAAGGGGGACCAGGAACCACTGGTGGCCTGCCCCACCTGCTGATTGCGCTCGTTATAGACGGGAATAGGGTCGCGCCAGGCTCCTCGGGGAAGTTCCGGCGGGAGTTGATGGTGGTTAAAGAGCGTTTCCAGTTCTTCCCAGTCGTACACAAGACCCACGAAGTAACGGATGGGTCCTTCGGCTTTTTCTTTTTGCAGAGCCCGTTGGCCGTTGAAGGCATCGCGCTTCAGGTGAACCGTCCATCCCAAGGCGAGTTCGTAGGGAGTCGATTTGCGCGATTCGATCAAACAGTGGTTGGCGCTGTAGTAGTCGACGCCGTTCATGATGAACCCCGCCTCGACGCGGCACATGTCGTATGCGTCGAGGCCGGCGGGCAGCAATCCGTACGGTCCGCCGGCGCTGATCAGCGCGTCCCAGAGATCGAGCGCCCGATCGTTCGGC
>JABDJR010000167.1 GCA_013003415.1 Candidatus Eiseniibacteriota bacterium
ACGCTGCTCCGCGCTCTTCGTCATTTGGGAATCGGAACGAACGCGGTGGTGCACGTTGCTCAACTTGAAGATGGCACTATCGACGTTGCTGCGCTTGAAGCCGAGCTAGCTCGGGATCCGAACCATCTGACCATCGTTTCCTTGGCCGCGGGAGACTTAAACCGAGGAGCTTTTGATTCCTTCGACGCCTGTTGCGAGATCGCTCACAAGTATGGCGCTTGGGTTCACGTGGATGGAGCGTTCGGTCTTTGGGCTTCCGCAAGCCCGAGGTTCGAACACCTCACAAAAGGAATCGAGCGCGCCGACTCCTGGGCCACCGATGCGCACAAGTGGCTCAACGTTCCCTATGACAGCGGTTTAGTTTTCGTGGCCGACAAAGAAGCCCATCGAGGCGCCATGTCGATCCCGGCGGCTTACGCGGTCGACGTTGAAGGCGTGCGCGATCAGTTTGAGTGGGGCCCCGAGTGGTCCCGGCGCGCACGGGGATTCCCCGTGTATGCTGCCTTGCGGAGTCTCGGGCGTCGCGGTATGGCCGAGTTGGTGGAGAACAGTTGCGATTTAGCCAAATCGTTGGTGGAGCAACTCGGTGAGCTACCTGAAGTTGAGGTTTTGTCGGCCCCGGTGATCAATCAAGGGCTGGTTCGATTCCTGGACGCAGGCGGCGATCATGATACATTCACGGAACGCATCATCAACGCGATCAACGCCACCGGCGAAGGCTGGTTTGGCCCCACCACGTGGCGAGGCATGCGCGTGATGCGAATCTCGGTGTGCAACTATCGAACGACCCAGGCCGACATCGATCGGGTCGTGGCTGCTTTTCGTGCTGCTTTGCGGGAGCATAGCTCAGGTTAGCAAGAGAAACTCCCGAGTGAGCAGTCCAAAGGAGACGTTCTATGAAACACGTTCTCTCTTACCTTGCCGTGAGTTGTCTTTTACTCTCCGCGGGTCCTCTGGGCCCAGAAACAAGTGTAGCCGGGGTTGAGCCAAAGCTCGCTTTTCACCTTACGGATCATGCGACAAAAGGCCGTTGCAGCACGGCAACCCCCAACGGCACCAACACACCCTGCTCAGCGTTCGTTACTCAGGGAAACCTGATGACCTCCTACGATGCCTATATCGTCTTAGCAAATGTTCCAGTGAGCGGCACGGCTGGGGCTACCTTTGGAATCCTATACGACCAGCAATCTGGCTCAGGGGTTGATGTGTTTGATTGGGTCGGCTGTGGTGATCTGGAGTTTCCTGGTAACGCTTGGCCTGAAGCCTGCGGCGGTAATGTGATTACTTGGTCTACTTGCCAGAGTGAAGACATTGGTGGGGAAGGTGTCCAAGCCACACTTGGATCGTTCTATGTGTACGCATATTCAAACGACTCGATGCTTCTTACCGAGCGACTCTATGTGCCAAACCCGGATTTACAATGGTCGAACTGTGCCGCTAATACGATGAACATCCAATCTCAGAGTACTGGAGAAGTCCGGTTTGGAAGTGGAGTAGGGTGCAACCCATGTTTGAAGGGGTGTTTTGGGGCCCTGCCTCCGACCGTTTCCTCTGGCGGCGCGGACTGCTCTGTACCCACCAAGCCGGTGAGCTGGGGCGGGATCAAGCTACGAAATCGCGGGAACTAAGCCGGAGCAAAAGAAAGGGGCACCCCGAAGGATGCCCCTAACTCAATCTCGCTTTGGAAAAGCTATCGCTTAACGATCAGCTTCCGCGTGAGCGTTTCAGTCGCCGTCTGAATGCGGTAGAAGTACACGCCGTCCGCAACCGAATCGCCAGCCTTGTTCCGGCCGTCCCACTCAATGGTGTTGGTACCCGCCTGCACCGGCGACACTAAGGAGCGCACCTGGCGTCCGCGAATGTCGAAGACTTCCAGCGTCACTTCGCCAGCTTCGGGAGCCACCAAAGGAATGCGGGTGCTTCCGAGCATGGGGTTCGGCAAGTTCTGACCCAACACCCAAGCGCGTGCTTCGAAGCGCGTGTTGCCGGTCTTGATTTCCTGCCAGGAACCGTCGCGGAGCAAGGCGTCGAGACGATACTCAAGGTCAATGCCCACCGGAGGAGCGCTATCGAACACGGTGGCGGCGCCATTTTGGCCGAGCACGTTTGAGGCAATCACCTCGCTGCCATTGGCATCGCGTCGGGTGACACGGAACGCCATCAGGTCACCGTCGTCCTCGTAGCGCCAGCTCATGCGAACGCCATCGTTCACGGTAGCCAAATCAAACCCGAGCAAACGAACCGGAAC
>JABDJR010000174.1 GCA_013003415.1 Candidatus Eiseniibacteriota bacterium
ACCCAGGAGCAACATCGGACCGGTCTCGCCGATCACTTTGTTGCCCGCGAGATCGACCAGCCATCCACCGGCGTCAAGTTGAAAGGTCCCCCCTCGACTTAACCGTTGATTCCCCTCCTGGTTTTCAACCACGAAGAAACCGGGACCGTCTAAAGACAAATCCAAAGGGCGACCCGTTTCACGAAGAGCCCCCTGGGTCCAATCGGTGTACTCCTGCCCCACGGGATGACCTGGGTCCGTGCCCTGGGCCGCCGCGTGAATGGCTTTGTAAGAGGTTGTGTTGGCTTGAGCCACGTTGGCCGCCGCGATTTGCTGCCGCTGTTGGTAGTAAGCCAAGGTTTTTGCCGTCGTACCTAAACTCTTCATCATGGAATTCGATCTCCAGGTTAATGCTGTCCGCGGCTCTATTTGGCAAGGCCTGTGCCACTCCGAAGGATGAATTTCAATATTCTTGATCTTGTTGTGGCACAGTGTTTTACTTCGGTTGTATCAAGCTCTATCAAAGATGGAAGTTTTCTATCCGGACGGTGTTTCCGGCGCGTTCTCTAGGAACTGCGGAAGAAGATTCCGTTCTCCCCGCGACGCGGGAAAAGAGGTGTGTCTTGATCCCGCAAAGACCGCAGGATGTCTTGAGCCATCCCCGTCTTTCGCGCCAACGCGGGGATCGACAGATCACTAAGATCGACCATCGGGGACTCCACGGGCTCGGGATCTAGAGGGACGGAGTTGTTCTTCCCTGCGCGCAATCGCCAAAGGACGATCAGTAGAATGAAGAGAGCTGGAATGCCAACAAAGAGCGATAAAGTCAAAGGGTCAGGGTTTTGGAAAAGGCTCTGTACTGTTTCCTTGGCCAAGGGAAAGAACTCTTGAAGCGATTCCCAAAGGAGCACGAGAAGATCTGCAATTTCGGATCTCGCCCAAAGACAAAAGCCCACTGCTACTCCCAGGGCTAGAATTTTGAAGGCAGAAAGCACGCTTTCTATACTGAACCTGAAAGATCCAACACCACGAAGAAGTAGGTTGCGAATGGCTAAGAGTCTCATGCTGCTTTGTCCTCCAGATTTACACGTTCGCGAAGTCGCTGTAGCGCCTGCGCACGCAACCTAGATACCCGGGATTCGCTCAGGTGAAGAATGTCACCGATCTCGGTAAGGGTTAGCTTTTCGTAGAACGATAGACTTAGGATTAACCGGTCCCTCTTTGCCAATCCGGCAAGCAGAGACCCCAATTGGGTCATGGTTTGGTTGTCGTCGAAATCATCCGAGGGATCCGTCTCTGTGGGATTGCTTAGAGTTTCGGCAAGAGACATTACCTCCTGATCACCCTCGGTGGGGTTGATCGGGATCACCGATCGGTCCTGTCCCAAGCTTCGTTGACGGTGATAACTTTCGACATCAACTCCGAGATAATCGGCCACTTCTTTGGCTTCCGGTTCTCTACCGTACTCCTGTCTTAGGGCATCTAGAGCAGCTCGGTGCCGCCGCTTCTGCTCTCGAACCGATCGCGGAACCCAATCCAAGGACCGCAACTCGTCCATCATCGCCCCCTGAATTCGCGGCATGGCAAACGTGCTAAAGGTGAATCCCAGTGTCGGGTCAAAGCTCTCCAGGGCCTGCACGAGACCGATGGTGCCGGAACTAATCAGGTCTTCTAGCTCGAGGGGTGAGTTAGGGAACCGACGTCGCAACTCACGCGCGGCGTGATGCACGAGCCCAAGGTACTGATCGAGGAGATGATGCCGCACCTGGGAGTCGCCGGTAGCGATGAACTCGTTCCACAATTTCTCTGTAATGGGGTTCAGGGGCGCGGAGCCTCCGGATCCGTAGCCCATTAGAATCCCACTGCCATGGAGGCAATGTCCTCAGCAAAAGCCCGCTGATTTTTTCGAACTTCGCGCAGGTCCAGCGGCACGCGTTGGCCCACCGCCATCCACTTAACCGGACGGTGAAAAGCCGCCGCCACCTCAAACACCTGGGTGTTGGTGGGACTCTCATCCAGTTTCGTAGGAAGCACGTGACTGACTCTGGGACCAAGTTCCGCAAGCAAGCTCTCCATGTGCTCACGATCCGTATTAGCGGGCAGAGTCAGGTGCACTTCATCGGGATTCAGCTCCGTCAACATCGCTTGGATCACTTCTGAATCTTGGCGCTCTCGTGGACCGCGTCCGGGCGTATCGACAAGAATAACGCTTTGATCAGCAAGGGACTGAAGGCTCTGTGCACAGTCACCGACCTCATAGGCCACCTCCAAAGGCACCTGAGACAAGTCGGCAAAGGCCCGAAGCTGGTCGACCGCCCCCACGCGGTAGGTATCTAAACTTAAAAACCCAACCCTGCGATGGCCATAGGCCTGCTTATGATTCGCAAGTTTGGCTAGGGTTGTGGTTTTCCCCGATCCGGTTGGTCCAACGAGGGCCACCACATACGGCTTGGCCGAAGCGACAGCCGGTGTTTCTGAAGAAATCGGAAGCACCTCGGGCTCACTCAGGAGATTTTCGGCTGTTATGGAATCGGTGGCCACGACTTCGAGTTCCCCACTCTCGGGGGTTCGACGTACGGAAAGTAGGACCGCGTCCGGTCCAAGTGCATCTTGCACCTGGAGAAACAGCTCATTCATTTTGGTTCCGGTAAAAATTTCACGACTCATTGGGAATCTCCCATAGGCTAATTGTTTCAACTGGGGTTTGCGGTGGCAGTTCCGCTAGAGATACGACGGGCTGTCTGGGGAAACTTGGCTCGATCAGTCGCCGTATCCCGATGCGAAGGCTCGGGGGCGTAATAATGGGAATAGGAGGACCATCGTGGCGATGGCCACCCAGGATTGCCGAGAGCGCCTCCAGCGCTCGCGCTAAACTATTCGGTTCGAGGCCCGTCTCTCCCTGGCCCGGACTGAAGGTTTGCATCAACGCCACCTCAAGCTTCGGCCCTACTGCAATCGCTCGCACGACACCGTTGGCATCTCCCAACATTTGTGCGATCGCCATCGATAGGGAGCGCCGGACATGCTCGGTCAAAAGTTCGGGATCACTGGTTTGCTCACTTGCATCCGTAACCGATTCCAGAATGGATACGAGATCCCGAATGGGAATCCCCTCTCGAATGAGACGCTGTAGCACGCGATGAAGAACACCCAGGCTGACCTTGTTGGGTACAACATCTTCCACCAGGGAAGGATGAGACTCCTTGAGTCCATCCAAAAGCTCCTGCACGTTCTGCCGTCCCAGGAGATCGGCGGCGTGCTGGCGAATCATTTCCATGATGTGTGTTGTCAGCACCGTCGCGGGGTCGACTACCGTGTATCCAAAAGACTCGGCCTGGATTCTCTGGTCGGGATTGATCCAGTAACCCGGGATGCCAAAGCTCGGATCAACCGTGGCCATGCCGTCGATGGGCTTGAGGTTGTCGGTATTCAAGGCCAACATGCGCCGCATGAGGAGTTCACCTCCTCCCACCCGAATGCCGCGCACTTTCACAGAGTAAGACTCTGCCGCAAGCTGCATGTTGTCTCGAATACGAATGGGCGGAACCATAATGCCAAGCTCCATAGCCAGCTGCTTCCGCAAAATACCCACTCGCTGCAACAAATCACCGCTTTGCTTGTCGTCGACAAGAGGAACTAGGCCATAGCCAATCTCAAGCTCCAGAGGATCCACCGTGACTAACTCTTGAACCTGGGGCATTTGGGTTGGCGAGACACTATCTTTTGGCTTCTCACCCTCAACCGGGGCCTCGGGCTTGCGCTGTGTGACGTGGTAAGCGAGCGAGGCTGCCCCGGCCGCCATTAACAAAAACGGAAGTGGTGGAAGTCCGGGTATGATGGCGAACAGGGCCAAAATACCGGAGACGGTCCACAACGAATTCGGGTTCCTAGTCAGTTGAGTTCCAAGAGAGGAAGCAACCGCGGTCTTCGACGATCCAAAGGTGACCAACATACCCGAGGCCGTACTCACAACTAGGGCAGGAATCTGGGTCACGAGCCCGTCACCAACCGTGAGGGAACTATAGGTTGTGAGAGCGCCCATCGCTGACATGTCGCGCTGGGTCATACCGATAATGAACCCACCGACCAAGTTGATGGCGGTGATAATGATGCCGGCTACGGCGTCGCCGCGAACGAACTTAGCCGCACCGTCCATCGATCCATAGAAATCGGCGGCATTGCTAATCTCTTCCCGTCGTTCCTTAGCCTCGGTTTCGTCGATGATGCCTGCGCCTAGATCGGCGTCGATACTCATCTGGCGACCTGGCATGGCGTCCAAAGTAAAGCGCGCCGCTACCTCGGCGATACGACCCGCACCCTTTGTAATAACCACAAAGTTAATCACGACAAGAATGAGGAAAATCACGAGACCGACGACTAAATTGCCACCGACCACGAAATCCCCGAAAGCGGTGATGACCTGGCCAGCGGAACCTGAACTCAAGATAAGGCGCGTGGAGCTGACGTTCAATCCGAGTCTAAACAGGGTGATAAGAAGCAACATACTCGGGAAAATATTGAACTCAATCGGATCTCGTACGGACAACACCACAAGTAAGATCACGACCGATAAGGCCAAACTGAGTGCGAGGAAGACATCCAGAATGTAGGGCGGCAACGGAATAATCAGGAGCGAAATGATGACCACAACACCGACGGCAAGCGCCGTCTCAGCCGAGGAGCCAATACGATTACCGATGTTTTTGACAACCGATGCCCCGCCTGCTTTTAAGCCTTGCTGGGTGGATGGAGCCTCTTCATGACCGTTCTTAGCCGGGGTGGTAGGAAT
>JABDJR010000175.1 GCA_013003415.1 Candidatus Eiseniibacteriota bacterium
GCCGAAGTAGATGCAGTTCCGCCGGTCACGGTTTGTCAGACGAGATCGAAGTAACCGGTTCCCACTTCACGCTGGTGTTTGACAGCCGAATACCCGAGGTCTTCCGCCGCAAACTCTGCCCGTTGGAGATGGGAGTAAGCGAGCATGCCTTGGGCCTTGTAGTCACGAGCCAAGGAGAACATGCTGTAGTTCAGGGCGTGGAACCCCGCCAAGGTGACGAACTGGAACTTGTATCCCATCTTTCCAAGCTCCTGCTGGAATCGTCGAATGGTGACATCGTCAAGATGCTGGCTCCAGTTGAAGGAGGGCGAGCAGTTGTATGCAAGGAGTTTGCCGGGATACTTGGCATGAATCGCATCGGCAAATTGACGCGCTTCTTCAAGGTTGGGCGTGGACGTCTCACACCAGATCAAGTCCGCGTAAGGTGCATAGGCGAGACCGCGGGCGATGGCAACGTCGAGACCACTCTTCAGGCAGTGGAAGCCCTCGGCCGTGCGTTCTCCGGTTAGGAACTGATGATCCCATGGATCGATGTCGCTGGTTAAGAGACGCGCGCTCTGGGCGTCGGTGCGAGCCACCAATAGCGTTGGCACTCCCATGACGTCAGCCGCCATGCGAGCCGCGACTAAGGTATTGACGAACTGGCTGGTGGGGACAAGCACCTTGCCGCCCAAGTGGCCGCATTTCTTTTCTGAAGCCAATTGGTCTTCGAAATGAACCCCGGCCGCCCCGGCTTCGATCATGGCTTTCATAAGCTCGAAGGCGTGAATCACGCCACCGAAGCCCGCTTCCGCGTCGGCCACAATGGGGGCCATCCAATAGGTGCCATCGCGTCCCTCAGCGTGATGAATTTGGTCAGCGCGCTGCAAACACTGATTGATCCGTTTCACGACATTAGGAACGCTGTTGGCAGGATACAAACTCTGATCGGGATACATTTGCCCGCTCAGGTTGGCGTCGGCGGCGACCTGCCACCCGCTGAGATAAATGGCTTTAAGACCAGCCTTCACTTGCTGCATTGCTTGGTTGCCGGTGAGCGCTCCCAAGGCGTTGACGTAGTCCTCCTCTTGAAGAAGATCCCAAAGTCGCTCAGCTCCTCGCTTTGCAAGTGTGTATTCAATATCAAAGGAGTTTCGGAGACGCAAAACCTCCTCTGCCGTGTAAGGGCGTTTCACCCCTTCGAAACGGTCTTCACTCCATGACTTCTGAAGCTTTTGGATCTGTTGTTTTCGTGTTTGCATCGTCTCTCCAATCGCTGCGGCTGGTGGCCTGGTGCCTTGCCCTTTTAGGTGGCTAACTCTGAGGCTTCGGCAAGGAAAGGCCGAAAATGCTCTTCGAGGAAAACTCGCTGAGCCGTGTAGGAGGCCTTGCGATAGTCCAGGATCGCTTCCTCCAAATCTGGGCCTCGGAACGTGGCCGGTAATTCACGTTCAATCAGACCCAATTCTTCTTTAAAGATCTTCTTCACCAGAGCCGGGGTTACGGTTTCGCCACCCTTAAGTTGAGTGGCATGATGTAACCACTGCCAGGTTTGAGCTCGGGCGATCTCTAGAGTTGCCAAATCCTCCATGAGGTCATCCCAAGCCACACAGCCCAAGCCGTCCTGCCAACCTTTCATGTAAGCAATGCCTACCCTGATGTTGGTGCGTAGACCATCGATGGTTCGTGGGTCAGAAGGTTTTGGCAGAATGTCCGGGCGGTGCGTCTGCGGGTGAACCTGCAGTTGATTCGCGGTTGGAAACGCGGATAGCGCCGGTCCAATGAAGTAGGGGTGCGAAACCCAACACCCGTCGTGTCCCATGGCGTACTCCTGCTTCTTGTCTTCAAGCACGCGATCCGTCTGGAGTTGGCGGCTGGCGGGGTTTTTCCCTGGAGTGAAGGCGGCCATGCCCCCGATGGCCAGGGCGCCATGACGGTGACAGATCGCTACCAAGGACTTGGCGTAGTCGCGCATCCAAGGTCGGTTCATAGAGATGGTTGCCCGGTCAGCTTGAATGCGATCGGGGTGAGCACGGAGT
>JABDJR010000675.1 GCA_013003415.1 Candidatus Eiseniibacteriota bacterium
ATGCCGAAGATCACACCCTGATCTTCCGTGGGGGCCAGCTCGGGAGCGGAAAATTTGAACATGGGAATGGTGAGGAGCCCAAGCACCAACCACACCATGTACACGGCAGGGCGATAATTAAGAGTGCTATCGACCCGTCGCCCATAGGCGGCCCGGATGCGATCAAAGTCGCGAGTGATGCGCCCGGCCAAACCGCGTTCGTTCATACCGGGCTTCAGTAACGCCGCGCACATCATGGGCGAAAGCGTTAAGGCAACAATCGCCGAAACCACAATCGCGCCGGTCAGCGTAAACGCGAACTCACGGAAGAACGATCCGGTCAAACCACCGGAAAAGCCGATGGGCGCGTAGACCGCAACCAGAGTCAGGGTAATCGCAATAATGGGCCCCACAAGTTCGCGCGCCCCAATGAGCGCCGCCTGGAAGGGCTTCTTACCCATGGCAATGTGACGCTCGATGTTCTCGACCACCACAATGGCATCGTCGACCACCAGTCCCACCGAGAGCACAATGGCCAGTAGGGTGAGGAGGTTAATGGTGAACCCAAAGAGCTGCATGACGAACACTGCCCCGATCAAGGACAGGGGAATCGCCACAACGGGAATAAGCACCGTTCGCAAGGAACCCATGAACAAGAAGATGACGATAATCACGATGATGAGGGTGTCGCGAAGCGTTTCGATCACCTCATGGATCGCGTTCTGAATGTACTTGGTGGCATCGTAAGCCACGACAGCCTCAAGGCCGCTGGGCAAACCGGCCTTGATCGCTTCCATTTCGGTGCGCACCCGGGCGATGACATCGACGGAGTTGGCGTTAGGCAACGGGAACATCCCCACAAACACCGCGGTCTTCCCGGAAAAGCGCACGTCGGTGCTGTAGTCCTCGGCGCCCAACACCACGTTCGCAATATCTCCAAGGCGAATGATGGTGCCGCCGCTTTCACGGATGACGAGTTGCTTGAACTCCTCGACCGAACCAATGTCAGTGTTGGCGGTGAGATCGACTTGAACCAAAGAGCCCTTGGTGTTTCCTAAGGCGGCGAGATAGTTGTTGGCGGCGAGCGCCTGCCTCACCTGAGAAGGGCTGACGTTCAAACCGGCCATGCGGTCTGGATCGAGCCAGATCCGCATAGCGAACGTTCGTGCCCCCAAGATTTCTGCTCGCTGCACCCCTTCTAGCGCAGAAAGGCGCGGCTGCACCACACGCACTAGATAATCGGTGATCTCGTTTTGCGCCAACACATCGGAACTAAAACTGAGGTACGCGGCGGCAAACTGACTATCGGCGGACTCCACGTTAATGGTGGGAACTTCGGCCTCGGGGGGAAGGTCTCCCCTCACCTGATCGACCTTAGAGCTGATCTCGGAAAGGGCTTTAATGGGATCGTAGTTGAGCTTTAGACGCACCTGAATGGTAGAAACGCTCTGGGCGCTGGAAGACTGGATGTAGTCGATACCGTCGGCGGCGGCAATAGCTCGCTCTAGAGGCGCGGTAACGAAACCTCGGACCAGCTCGGCGTCGGCACCCACGTAAATGGTGGTGACGGTGATGGTGGAGTTTTCGTTTCGCGGATACTGACGAACGTTCAAGGACTGGGCAGCCTGAATACCACCGATGATGATAATCAGGTTAACTACTAGAGCCAGTACGGGTCGTCGAACAAAAGGATCGGTAATTTTCATGGGGTTGGCCTAGCCTCGGAAACTAAAGATCGAACAAAACTCTTCATGGGAGGATTATTGGTTCTCGGGAGTGGGTTCGGTCTCGAATTCTGGGGCAAACTCATTCTTAACCACCACCGCCTGGCCGTTACGAAGCTTAAACACTCCGGTACTTGCGGCCACCTCCCCGGCTTGAAGCCCGGAAAGCACGGAAACAAAGTCCCCTCGTTTCTCTCCCAACCGCACAAACTGAGCTCGGAGGGCTTGGCCCTCGCCTTCTGCCGCATCTTCAACAATGAAAACCTGATCGCCGAAGGGGGCATTCAGCACCGCAGTAATGGGTACCGCCACCACCTGGTTCTCGCCCGGGAGGATGGTGGTGACCTTCACAAACATGCCAGAACGCAGCGCTTCGTCGGAATTAGGTAGGGTGGCCTGCACGCGAACACTCCGGGTAGCGCTGTCGATTTGGGAGTCGATGGCCGTGATCTTCCCCGTCATGATCCGGCCTGGAAAAGCATCGGTGGTGATTTCAACATCGTAGCCAATGGCGACCTTAGGAAGCTCTTGCTGAGGAAGCGAAAAGTTTACATAGACCGGGTCCATGGATTGAAGATTCACGATGGGCTGACCTTCGTTGATCACTTCCCCCAAGTTCACTTCTCGTAGACCCAGGCGACCACTGAAAGGAGCGCGAACCGTCTTCTTCCGAATGATGGCCTTCAGCTCATCGACACGAGCCGAAGACTCGTCGTAAGTTGCCACCGCCTGGTCGAGCTCGGACTGAGAGACCACCGTTCTTTCTTGAAGCTTGGTCATGCGATCGAGGTTGATCTTCGCCAGCTTTGCCGAGCTCTCCGCCGAACGCAGTTGGGCTTGCTCGATGCTGATGTCTTGCTGCACCAACACCGTGCCCTTGGAAACGGTGTCGCCGGGTTCAAAGCCGATGCGAACAATCTTGCCCGTGTACTCAGCGGTTACCACCACTCCCTGAACAGACTCCACGGAGCCCACGGAGGAGATCCCTCGGCGCCAGGATTCGTTGGTGGCGGTTGCGGTGGTGATGGTTTCGGGGGGCATGACAAAGTTTTCGCCGGCCTCAACCATTATCATGATTTGCAGGGCTTTGATGCCCCCCAATCCAAAGATGATAATCAGGAGACCTAAAAACGTGAGCGCAATGCGTTTCTTCATTAGATTAGGACCTACTTGAAGACAGGCTTCCAGACGCTTCCTTGAACGCTAGAAAGCGAGTCACCTGTGCTTGTAAAAGGCGGGGGTGAGAAATTCTAGCACTCCTGAGCATTTAGACGAAGGTTTCTATAGACCAATAGGGAATGTCTATTTTTTAACTTTTCCACTCAATCTGGAGCCAAACCAGGAGAAAACTGCCTTTCGCTCGGAGCCGGAAACGGCTAGCAGAGAGGACAGCACCGAAAAGAGCCCGACCGCCAGCGCCGCCTGAGCCAGAATTGCCGGATAGCTAGCAGGATAACTTTGAGTGCGCACCCAAAAAACTACCAATAACGTAACCCCCGCGGGCAGTGCGAAGCGTAAAAGCGTTTGTTGCAGATGTTGCGCTACTCCAATGCCGACTTCCCTCAGAGCCAGACCACACCAGGTGCTCTGAATGGAAAGGCGCATGAGCGCATAGGCCAGAGAGATTCCAACCAGACCCCATCCGAGCCCTCCCAGAATCATGAGAACGAGTCCAACCAAGGACAGGACGAGGGTCCATCGGGCTTGGGTTTGGTGCTTCCCTCGCCCTAAGAGCAACTGCGAAGCCACCGGAGCAAAAGCTTCGATGAAGAGCGTAGCGCCAAGAATGCGTATCACCCACCTTCCTGTGGTCGCGTACTCGGGTCCAATCCAACGGGCAATAAAAGGTTCTCCCAAACTCACCAAGCCAACCCCCATGGCAATCAACACAAACTGGAGAACGCGGGACAATGCGAACCAACTCCGATGGGTTGATTCTAGACCTTGGTTCTGGCCTTCAAGAAAACTGAAGTAGGGAGTAACCGGGAGGGAGGCGCTATTTGAAAACTGAATGGCGTACTGCATTAGGCGGCTTGGCAAAACGAAGAATACGATCATCTGCGGCCCTAAGATGGGTGCAATGATGAGCGGGGTACTTTTCTGGATACGATCAGAAATCATGAGCAGAACACTGCTCAGTCCGTAAAGAAAAAGCTGCTTAATGTGAGACTTCGAAACGAGGCTCGGAAGAATGGTGCAACGATCTGAACCAAAAAAGGAAGCGAAGCCTAGGGCGGCGAAGTAGAACAAGTTGGAGAGGGTGAGCACCCAGGCCAGATAGACGAGGTAGGGCCCATCGGTTTGGGTAAGAACCCAGTAATACGCAAACCCCTGGCCAACGATGGAGATGATCCGAAAGAGATTAGCCAAACTATGGCGCTGGAGTCCGAATTGGTGCGCGCCAAAGGTAACCCCAACAAAGATCACGAAGATGTTTAGGGCCATGACGAAACACAGAGGACGCCACTGACTAACGAGCTGGCTATATTCCTGGGGTGAGAAGTTGAAACGCACTCCGAGGACAACCATCACCAGAGCGCTCACCAGACCGGCAAGAATCATGAGAAACATGGCGGAACTCAAGATGCGGTTGATTTCGTTTCGGTCTTTGCTGGCGGAGGCTTTCGACACGTAGCGAACTACGGCGGGACCCACCCCAAGGTCGAGTGCGGCCAAGTACCCGAAGATGCTGAGAACCACTTCCCAGATTCCATAGCCCGCGTCTCCCAGAACGCGAACAAGCACCGGGCTTAAGATGAAAGCGACGGCGACCTGAATAACGAGGAGCAAAGACCCCGTGCTGGAGTTCAAAAACAGACGTCGCTTCATCGAGGAAAGATAACGCTAATTGGAGAGAAGTACGAGCTTCCGCACTTGAGGAAGTTGACCCGAGTCTGGGGTCTCGGCGCGGTAGAAGTAGACTCCGGGCGATGCGGCACGTCCCATGTCATCAACGCCGTCCCAGCCGGCCACATGGTCTCCTTCAGGCATCTGGCGATCTACCAGGGTGCGTATGGGGCGCCCCTGAAGATCGAAAATCTGGAGTCGTACATAGGAGGCTTCGTTGAGCGTGTATCGAACCGTGGTGGTTCCATAAAACGGGTTGGGAAAGGCCGGACCCAAAAGGAGGTTGGCCGTGCCCGGTTGGTCATTCGGTATAACCGGAGTGGTTGTATCCTCAACAATGGTGATCATCTCATCGAGGGTGGGGTTTTGGATCTTGTTGAATGCCCCCGATGGCCAGTCTACGCGAAGGGAGTCGACCGACTCACCCTCGGCGAAACCAAACAACTCCGGGGTGCGGCTACGACTCGCCCACCCGGTTGTGGTTCCCGCTTCGCGAACCGTTACCGTGTCTCCTGAGTAAACGGTGATCTTGGCTCCGATCCCGTCGCGATTGCTTAAGACTCCCTCAAGCTTCACTTTGAGATAGGGCCTCGCCCCTTCTCCGTTGTTGAGGCTGTTCCGATAGATGACGTTGGCCTCGTTTTGCCGGGCAATGTAGAGATCGGGATCCCCATCGTTATCGTAGTCGCCCCAGGTACAGGCGTGCCCAAGCCCAAAAAGCGCCGCCCGGGAAGTTTTCAACATAGAGTTCCCTAGATTTTCATAGAGAGCGTTGGTCCCGTTGAAATTGACGACGTAAAGGTCGAGATCCCCATCGAGATCATAGTCGGCAAAGCCCGCACCCCGGGATGCATTGCCGTCATTCACTCCGAACCGATCAGCATCGTCGAAAAAGGTCTCGTCGCCCTGGTTGATATAGAGCTTGTTGTTCCCGGAAGCGGTGACGTAGATGTCGAGCCAACCGTCGTTGTTGACATCGGCCCAGGTGGCCCCAATCGCCGAGCTCGTGCTGGAAACGCCGGCAGAGACCGTGACCTCTTCAAACTGATTCGAGCCCAGGTTCTTGAATAGGGCGTGACCCCGCTCCCCAAGGAAGGTCATGAACAAGTCGGGCAACATGTCATTGTTGAAGTCACCCCACATGCCGCCGTAGGCGTTCTCTTCCGTCTCCGGGAAATTGAAACCGGTTTGGTCCGCGATATCGGTGAAGGTTCCATCACCGTTGTTGTGCCATAGAGCCGATGGCCCGGTGCGATTGACGACAGAGAGATCCAAGAGGCCATCAAGATCAGCGTCGACCCAGGCCGCGTCAAACTCGCGCCCAATATCGTCGACATTCGAGCCGTCGGTGATGTCTTGGAATACCGACCCGTTGAGGTTTTGGTAAAGACCGTGATCGGTGACAAAAATATCGGCGTTTCCGTCGTTGTTGAAGTCGCCCCAAGCGGCTCCAATGCCGCCTTCTCGACTCCCTAGCCCAGCGCTCAGAGTTGCATTAGCAAAGGTCCCGTTCTGGAGGTTCTGGAAGAGGGCGTCTCGGTCACCGGGTGACCCCCCCGCCGAGTTGTTCACCACAAAAGCATCGATATAGTCATCGTTGTTGTAGTCGGCAAAAGCGGCTCCCACTCCAAAACCCGTGTTTTCGAGAGAGGTGGTATTGGGAATCTCCAGCTGCACCGCGTTGGGAATACCTTTAACCGCGCGCACGTCGTAAGAACCGTAAAGGGTGAATTGCGCGCTCCCCCCTTGTCCCTTCCGAATCTTGATGGTGTAGATGCCTCCGGTTTCTGCGGTGATGGAAACGCTGGAGGACAGATCGTTGGGGCGATTGTCGTTCGACCCCACCGTGATCAAGCTCGGATCTAAGACCTCTAGAATCGTGTCGGTTGCTCCCACTAGGTTCAGCGTTTCTACCGTCATCTTGTCCCCGGCCATCACTTCTACCGTGTGAAAATCTTCATCGCCCGAACCATAGAAGGTGTGGTGCGCACTGACTCCATCTAGAGAAAGTGGGGTCGCGGTTGCGGGAAGGTCATCGTCTTCGAACGCATCGGGGAACAGTTCCACTCGAAGCTGACCGAAAGTCTCTTCCATCTCTTCCGAGAAGCCGTTGTCTACCGAAGGGCTGAACCAACCGTCCCAAAAGTCTTCAATCGTAATGTTGTTGGCAACATCCATGGGACCGTTTAGGACTTCCCATATTTCGGCCAAGGAGAGTTCGAGGGGGTCGTCGTCGAGTCCGGGAGAAGGGTCGGGCGTGCTTGCGCCATCGATGATGTCCCAGAGCAAACCTTGGACCGCGACCTCACTGGCCGCTCCCCAAACAGCGACGCTCGGTCCCTCACAATCGTAAGAGAAGAAGAGTTGCCCTTCGCCATTCAGACCAGTGGTGTCGACATACCAGCTGGGAGTGTCAGCGCCGATTCGCTTTCGTACTGCCGATTGCCAAAAGCTGGCAAAGCCTTCGCTCCAGGACAGACGCGGATCCTGCGCGCTGTCATCGATGAAATGAGCTCCCCCTGGGGAATTGTCTTTAGAGAACTCACTCGCAACGTAGTGACCGTATTCGTGAATGATGACCGAGTCGTCATACCCCTCTTCATCCAGAAGGAAGATCTCTCGCGTGCCGCGAGCGTAGAACGTCCCCACGCCTGAACTTGTGTTCCAGTAGGTACGGCAAGAGCTGGTAGGGAGGCTTCCTCGAACCGACTGAATCGTGCGAGCCGACTCAATGAGACCGTCGAGAATGTTGAAGGCCTCTCCCGGTCCGCCGGGTTCCGCTACGCGATCACCAAAGTCAAGAGTTTGCCCCGCGCCGGGGTTCGCCATGGCCGGAGTAATAATGGAGTACAAAGCCGGGTTACCGGAGGAGACGCGCACATCGAGCGTGGCCGCACCGCCGTTGGGGCTCGCCGCAAAAGCGGAGCGCGAGCTGAGCACGCGAACTTGATAGGAACCGCTTTGCGGGTTCTGTACCGTCATCAGGTAGCTACCCTGTTCGTCAGTGGTTCCGGTATCGATCACGCCCCCGTCGAGCACCAACTCCACCAAAGCATCTCGAATGGGCACAAGAGGATTGTCGGCGTTGTTGCTGTGAACAAATCCGTTTTCATCAAAGATGCGATCTCGGTAGAAAAAGCTACCTATCACGGTAAGGGCATCGCCCGAACGACTGGCCTCCCAACTCTGTAGGTTGGAAGACGCTCCGGGCTGAGCCGGCGGAAAGACGATGCGATCCTGCTCTGTTCGACGCGGAACTTCAAACTCCCACACGGTTCGCGTGTCGTAGCTCTTTACCGTCATGGTTTGAGCGGGTGTCGGTTCTACGGTGCCCAACATGAGCGACGCGCCAACGCGGTAGGCCTTCTGACCCCCGGGTCCGACTCGGGCAATGGCCTGCAGTTTCTTTGCCTCGCCCCGGGGAACAACAACGGAAACGGACAGCGTGGGTTCTTCGTTCTCTTCCAGAATGCCGTGGTAGGAGGGCAAGGCACCGATCACCTCGAGCCCATCGGGAATCTCAAGCTCTACCCGAACTTTGGTACCCGGCACACGATGTTTAATCCGCAAGGTTAGGCTCGCCGCTTTACCGGGAGCCATGGAGGCAGGTTGCTCCCAAGTCAGGGTGACGCCAGGGGAAGGTTTGACACACTTCGACCCTGCGCAAGGAGCGATTTCTTCTTGATGAGCTTGTGCGGCACTCGAAAGGCATGTCGCGAAGACGAGGCCAATGACAGCCCAAAGGGGGATCAGACTGCGAATCATG
>JABDJR010000252.1 GCA_013003415.1 Candidatus Eiseniibacteriota bacterium
GTATACACCAGCGGCAAGGTAATAAAGGGTCCGCCATCTTGCTCCCAAGTTTTCAGAGCAGGAAGTGTGCTTAACACGGGTGGGTTTTGCTTCACCTTCCGCACCGGTCCCGAAGAAACCCGACGCATGCCCACCTTGGAAAGCGTTTTAAGGAGGTCGCGGTGACTCCAAAGTTTCCCCAGGGTTGGCGGCACCAAGGTCTGGGGAAGCTGTGCCGCGCGGGCCACCGTCTGCCGCGGCTCTTCACCAAAGGCCATAAGCACGCGGTTGGCGGTACCAAAGAGATTGGTCACCAAGGGAAACGACGCACCCTTCACATTGGTAAAGAGCAAGGCGGGTCCACCGGCCGCAATCACGCGGCGATGGATTTCGGCAGCCTCGAGTTCGGCGCTTACGGGAGCGTTGACTTCAACCAACTCTCCCTTTGTCCGCAGTTCGCGGACAAACTCCGACAAACTCGAGAAACGAGTTTGGCTCAACCTTGCGTTCCTTAGGCTTGCTTGCGCAGCAGGTTGAGAGCGCTACCCGCCCGGTACCACTCGACTTGTTCCTCGTTCAGGGTGTGTTCCAGTTGGGCAGTATCTGTGGTCCCATCTTCGTGATGGAACGTCGCGGTGAGAGTTGAGTCGGGAGCCAAACGCTCGATGCCGTCGATGGTCACCGTGTCGGTCTCTCGGACTTTTTCGTAGTCTGAGGCGTCGGTGAAAGTGAGCGGAAGCAACCCTTGCTTCTTCAAGTTGGTCTCGTGAATACGTGCAAAAGAGCGAACGATCACGGCCCCGGCGGCCAAATGCCGCGGACTCATGGCCGCATGCTCGCGACTGGAACCTTCGCCGTAGTTTTCGTCGCCGACCACGACCCATCTTTGACCCGCCGCTTTGATGGCGCGAGCCACCTCGGGCGTCGACTGGCTTGCTTCGCCGGTGAGGGGGTTTCGGGTTGTTCCGCGACCGCCATTGAAAGCGTTAATCGCACCGGTGAACATGTTGTCGCTGATTTTGTCGAGGTGACCGCGGAATCGAAGCCAAGGACCCGCCGGTGAAATGTGATCGGTGGTGGTTTTACCCTTGGTCTTTAGAAGCAGGGGCATGTTCTTGTAGTGCTCCGGCTTCAGTTCGGGGAAGTCTTCCAAGAAAGACAACCGTGGACTGTCTTTGGCAATTTCAACCGCCATGCCCTCGGCGTTCTCGGCCGGAGCCAAGTAGCCCTCGCGCGCAAAAATGAATCCCTTTTCGGGAAGATCGGGAGCCGGTTTCGGAGGCTCAAGCTTCCAGCTAGAACCGTCGGCCTTTTGAATACTGTCGGTGAGCGGGTTGAAACTCAGGGTGCCGGCAAGGCCGTAGGCCATGACAATTTCAGGGCTCGCAATAAACGCCAGGGTTTCCGGGTTGGCATCGTTTCGCCCGGGGAAGTTTCGATTGAAAGACGTGATGATCGTGTTCTTCTCGCCCTTTTTAATTTCTTCGCGGCGCCACTGACCAATGCAGGGGCCACAAGCGTTGGCGAGCACCGTGGCACCCGCCTTTTGCAAGGTGTCCATCTGCCCGTCGCGACTAATGGTCGCCATGATCAGCTCGCTTCCGGGCGTAACCATGAGGGGCGTAGCCATGGTGGCTCCCTGGTCGAGAGCTTGCTTGGCCACATCGGCGGCGCGTGAAATATCTTCGTAGGAAGAGTTGGTGCAGGAACCAATGAGGCTCACCGAAATCTTTTCCGGGTAGTCGTTCTCTTTGACGGCTGCGGCCATTTCCGAAACCGGCCGCGCCAAGTCGGGCGTGTGCGGACCCACCACATGGGGTTCGAGTTTGGAAAGATCGACATGAACCACCACATCGTAGAACTTCTCGAGATCGGCCAGCACTTCTTCGTCGGGACGGCAGAGGTCGGCGTTCTTTTTGGCCAACTCGGCAATGTCGAAGCGTTGCGTGGCTCTTAGGTAGGCATCGATACGATCGTCGTGCGCAAAAATGGACGTGGTGGCACCAAGCTCGGCGCCCATGTTGCAGATGGTGCCTTTGCCCGTGGCGCTGATGCTTTTGGCCCCCGGTCCGATGTACTCGACAATGCGGTTTGTGCCGCCTTTCACCGTGAGTTGACCCAGCACATAGAGAATGACGTCTTTAGCGGAGGTCCAGCCGTTCATTTCGCCGGTGAGATGCACGCCCACCAGGTTCGGTTGCAGCACTTCCCAGGGGAAACCGGCCATCACGTCGACGGCGTCGGCACCACCCACGCCAATGGCGGCCATGCCTAAGCCACCCGCGTTGGGCGTGTGGGAGTCGGTACCGATCATCATGCCGCCGGGGAAGGCGTAGTTCTCTAACACCACCTGATGGATGATGCCGGACCCGGGTTTCCAAAACCCAACCCCGTACTTGCTGGAAACCGAGCGGAGGAAATCGTAGACCTCTTTGTTTTCGTTGATGGCGGCTTCTACATCGGAGGCGGCACCACTTCGGGCTTGAATAAGATGGTCGCAGTGGACGGTGCTGGGAACGGCGGCTTCTTTTTTGCCCGCGTTCATGAATTGAAGGAGAGCCATTTGGGCGGTGGCGTCTTGCATGGCCACGCGATCGGGGCGAAGCATGAGATAGGCTTCGCCGGCTTCCAGTTCTTGGTTTTTAGGGTCGTCGAGGTGGCCAAAGACGATTTTTTCGGCCAGGGTGAGCGGTCTTTTCAACCGCTCGCGGACAATATCGAGGTTGGAACGGCTGCGGGCGTAGACCCCGCCGACCATTTGGGGGGTGGTTTCAATGGAGGCCATGATTTTTTCTCCTGAGTGTCAATTTTGGTGGATTGTGTTTCTCCTAGAATACGCCATTTTGAGCTACTTTACAGCCCTCTAAGTGCAGTTTTGAGTATGGGGGTGCCTAGAAGTGGCGGAAC
>JABDJR010000266.1 GCA_013003415.1 Candidatus Eiseniibacteriota bacterium
CCCCCAGTACAACCAGTTCAATCGCGATCGGATCCTGCTTGGGAAGCTTCTATTCTACGATCCCATTCTGAGCGGGGAGTCAGCTCCCTGGGTGAAGTCGGCAGCAGGGAAACCCCCCTACCGGTTCCGCGACAACGACATGGCCTGCGCCAGCTGCCATCATCCAGACTTCGCTTTTGCAGACGGCCGGCGTACAAGTGCCGGGGTGGGAACCGCCAGCAACGAAGACAACACGGTGGGGCCGGATCGGCGCCCGGTTGGGCCTTCCTTGGTTGACGGGGACAAAGTGGGAACACTGTTCCGGAACGCCCCCACTCTTATGAACACCGCCTACAACGGGCGCTTTTCTCACGAGCCCACCACGGAGAGTCTGCAGTTTCTCGATGGCCGAATCGATCTGGGACTTGAAGTGCAAGCTCTCGACCCATTGGTGCGAGTGCACGAAATGGCCGGACACGCCTACGGATTTGACAAGAACGGGAACACCTTGGCTGTCGACGCCATCTATGACAGCGTGGCTGCACGCGTACGGGACTTGCCTCGGTATTTCCCCTACTTTGCCAATGCCTACCCGGGCGAAATCGAGTCACCAAGCGACATTCATATCAACCACATCACCAAGGCCCTTGCCGCGTTTGAGCGCGAACTCATCACACCGAATTCACGCTATGACCAGTTTGTCACCGGAACGCAAACCGCTTTCACGGCCCAAGAAAAGAAAGGGTTTCAACTCTTCTTTGGGAAAGCCCAGTGCGGCACTTGTCACTACGGCCCCATGCTGTCCGACTACTCGTTCCATGTTCAGGGTGTGGCCGAAAGGTACGAGCCTGAGCTTGCCCGCGGTTTCGATGGGAACGGGGGCGACTTAGGTCGCTACCACGCCAACCCCAGCGAGCTTGCGGATCAGAAATACGCCTTCCGAACCTTGAGCCTTCGAAACATTGAGCAAACCGCCCCCTATTTCCACAGTGGATCCGCGGCCACGCTTCGCGATGTGATGGAGTTTCATAATCGGGGAGGCTTAGGGGAAAACGACATTGCCACTTCAACTTTGGAGGCGGCTGGGGTTTCCAGACACCCCGCCATTGTGCCCTTGGGTCTCACCGACGCGGAAATGGAATCCATCATTGCGTTTCTAAAAACAACCACCGCCGACGTTCAACCCGGCCCCCACGGAACGAGCTTGGTCACGGTTCCCGAGAGACTCCCCAGTGGGCTCCTGCCTCCGGGCGTACGCACCCCCGCCGGGGATGGTCCCTGGTTCCCCAATCTCCCAACCATCGCGGAGACCTCAAGTTGGGACTCCTCCCGCTAGCCTATTTTTTTCGGGAGACTTTGGCATTCTTCAAATACAGAGGGTAAGGTAAGAACTGCCCCCATCCGGAGGATTGCCATGGGCCTGAAAATGAGCCAACTCCCAAAAGAGCTACACTCCCTGACGCGCGTCTACCAGCGTGAGCTGGATATGTACCTCAAAGCCCACCGACCAGCTATTAACAAAGCCCTTAAGCTTGGTGGCACCACCTCAAACATCGAACAAGTTCTGAACTACACTTTGAACAAGGTGGCTCAAGGTGCCAGCTACGTCGCCCCGGCCGCAGACGAAAGCGACGCCGAAGACTTCAGCGACGCCGCCAAGAAGGCCTTCAAAGCCGGTTGCGAGGGCTGCGCAAACCAAACCGTGAAAGTTCTGCAGGTGGCTATTGCCAAAGACCCTAACCTCAAAGGGAAATGGATCTGCCACCGTTTCATGGTGGGTGGTTTGTTGGTCTTTGAGCATCACGCGGTCTGTCTGCAGCTCAAGAAGGGCTCCCCCATGGATGGCTATATTTATGATCCGTGGATCACACAGAGCCCCCAGGTATATACCGCGAAGAACTGGAAATCGCGGTTCAACATCCGCTCCGTGATCGGAGCTCCACGCAGTGAGTGGTATTAGTTCGCTTCGGGCACTCCTGAAGTGGTTGGGTTCCAACCCAGTTGGACAACCTCAAAGTCACTTGCCGTGATGCTGTGAAACGCCGGGTTTAGAACACCGTTGTTCCAAATGTTGTCCATGGTGCCTTGCACGTACATGTCGCTCCCGTTGTCGGCGAGAATGAGTCCGTAGGTTTTCATGGCGCGGAAGATCTTTTGCACTTCCGGCGTGTAACTCGAAATGTCCACGCTCGCTTTCATGCGCAGACGGGTCCCCAGGGGCGGAGCCCCGTTCGTGGACCCCGCGGTGTGAGACGCAGGCCAAACATGGCCGTTCGTGGCGCGCGTGGTGAATCGAAGGGCATGACGTATTTCTTGAGAGCCGAAAACTTCATCGGCGCGTATCAGCCCAGGAAAGACGGCGAGTCCTGCGGCGTCGGCCGATGTCCACCCTTCCGGACGCCGATCATTAGTGGCCATGTCGAAGGTAGCCCCCGAACCCGCTTCCCAGCGTGACAAACTGCTGTTCCATTCCGTGTACCACAGTTCGTAGAGAATATCGTTGTCTTTGTCGACAAGGAGGAGATGGCGATCCCCGCTGGGCCCTCCCCCGGCAACGCCCCCTTCAATGTAGTTGGGGAAAAGATAGGCTTCGGGGGGAACGGGATAGCCGGGCGGCATTCCCGGAGCGCCGTCATCACTCTCGCTTCCGTACAGGCTCCAATGGATGGGAACCAAAGGTTGCTGTGAATCCACCACCACGTAGGGGATCCCGTAGGGCGGGTTTCCGAAGTCGGGATGCAGGTTGGGACCGGTGCCGATCCACGCGATATAGGCATCCGAGTTCGGGTCGAGCGGCGCGGATGCCACGCGCTGGTTCCACCAGTTGGACGCGGGGAACGCCTGGCGATCGATGAACTCCTCGTTGATCACGGGAGGGGCGGCCACCGGGGCGGGGCGCTCGCCGGTCGGAGGTGCCTGCTCGATGACGGTGGGGGCGGAGGAGTTGCACCCGCTTAGCAGGGTGACCACGGTGAGCAGTGGCATCGTGGAGCGGAGCCAGGGAACGTGTGGGGTCATGGGGCCTCCCGGGAGTCTTCTACTGGTATCGGACGTTCGATAGCGGCC
>JABDJR010000292.1 GCA_013003415.1 Candidatus Eiseniibacteriota bacterium
GCGCTCTCGGGCATGATACCCATGATGTTGTCGATGGCGTTGGTGACGGCGGTGAATGGAATGTCTTTCGTGGTCCAGATTTTTCCTACGAGCTTACCGCCTTCAAAAACCTCGGTTCTTGAAACGGAGTGGCCGGCCACTTTGCCGTCGCCACCTTTGTGCTTGTAGCTGAACTTGTTTTTGGATTTCTTGCCCACCATGGGTCCGGACTTGGAATCGAGATCAGGCATGTACTGCTCCATGGCCTTGATCTGCTCTTCGGTCATGCCTTTTTTGGCCTCTTCCATAGCCTTCTTGGCCTGAGAAGCCATTTGCTCCATGGCATCGCTCATGCCTGACATCATGGCCTTCATTTCTGCGTAGGTCGTTTTGAAGGCTTCTTGTTTCTTGTGATCGATCATCACCATGGCCAATGGGCCGACGATGACTTCATTGTCTTCGTCAGGAATGAGGTGGATGTTCTCGGAGTCGAGCCGAACCAACACCATCTCCTGGCCATTCTCACCCTTGCCCCGGTACTCAATTTCATAGCCTTGGGCCGCAAAAGCCAGCGTGGGCACAGTAAAGGCAAGCGCCAACAAAACTACTAAAAACTTAAATCGCATTTGGTTCCTCCCGATGCCGATTCAATCCATGAAACTCTGTTTTCCCCGACAGAGACTCGCGAATAGTACCTGAAAAACCGCGAAAATACTCCCAGGCATCAGTTGTATAGGAATGGGGCGAGCGATAGACTAGTAGGCCATTAAACGGAGGAAACATTTGAATTATCGACCGAACTACGGGGGTGGCGGTTTCCTGGGTGATATCCCTCCCGCGATTCGTCAGCTTGTTCTTATCAATGTCATTATCTTTCTGTTCACCGCTCTCCTCGACGCGGCAACAGAACGTACGGTGGTCAACTTATTTGGCCTCGTGCCTGCCCACCTTGTTGGCAAAGGCTTCGTCTGGCAGCTGGTCACCTACATGTTCCTACATGGGGACGTGTTTCATATTCTGTTTAACATGTTCATGCTCTGGATGTTTGGCCAGGAATTGGAACGCTGGTGGGGCTTCCGCGACTTCCTAAAGTACTTTTTTGTTTGCGGTATCGGTGGCGGCATTTTGCAGGTTCTCTCCACCTTCATTTTTGGTGGGGCGAACTCCCCCATCATCGGCGCCTCGGGTGCCGTTTTCGGAATCCTCATCGCCTACGCCATGGCGTTCCCAAACCGACAAGTCTTGCTTTGGTTTGTTATCCCCATCAATGTGAGAACTCTCATCGGAGGACTCATCGTCATCGACCTCGTTTTGGGGTTCACCAACTCAGGTGGCGGTGTAGCCCGCTTCGCTCACTTGGGTGGCGCTTTGGTGGGTTACCTCTACCTCAAGCAAGACGTCTTGTTGCGTAAGTGGCGGCAAATTGCATCTCAATCAAGAAGCACGGGGTCGCGCTCGCGTTCGCAGAAAGATGAACCGCCTTCCGCCGACCACAACGCAAAGTTAGATGCGATCCTCGACAAACTCAAGCAAGAGGGTGCCGGGGCACTCACGCCAGAAGAACGAGCCTTCCTTCATGAATCTGCAGAGCGTGCCCGACGTCGACAAAAAGGCCAGCACTAGGCTTCAAGCTTGGTGGTTTTAAGCTGGGTCATTGGTTCTAGGCTGGATCATTGGTTCTAGACTGGGTCGTTGGTTCTAGACTGGGTCGTTGGTTCTAGCCCAGGGCTGGACTAGCCTTTGCCGAGCTTACTGAGGCGTGCGGCTCGTCGATTGGCCGCTTCCTCGAAACGCCGCTTCTCGTCTGCGGTCTCGGGAATCACCTTAGGGACTTCAGTGGGAGTTCCCCGTCCGTCCAAACACACGAAGGTGAGATAGGCCGACGATGTGTGAAGTCGCTTGCCGGTCGTTCGGTCTTCCACCTCAACCCGAACCCCAACCTCGAGGGAAGTGCGGCCGGTAAAGTTCACCGTAGACTTGAGCACTAGAAGATCGCCCACTTTGACCGGAGCCCTAAAGTCGATGTGATCGACCGAAGCGGTGACGCAGGGACGATGGCAGTGACGCGCCGCAGCAATAGCCGCGGCCACGTCGATAAAGTGCATCACCCTCCCCCCCATGACACTCCCGAGAGGGTTGGCATCATTGGGGAACATGAGCTCCAGCATTTCAACCTGTGAGTCTTTTGCCGGGCGTGGAGCGAGGGTCATGAGTTCAACGCTTTAACGGCGTCGGTCAGTTTGGGCAAAACCTCGAACACATCCCCAACAATCCCGTAGTCCGCAACCTGGAAGATGGGGGCTTCGGCGTCTTTGTTGATGGCGACGATACACTTGGATGTCCGCATGCCTGCGAGATGCTGAATGGCTCCGGAGATACCACAAGCAATATACAGATTGGGACTGACCGTCTTGCCGGTTTGCCCGACCTGGTGATCGTGCCCGATCCAACCCGCATCAACCACCGCGCGACTGGCACCAACTCCGGCTCCAAGCTCTTTGGCGAGATCAAAGACTAGGGAAAAGTTTTCGGCCTCCTTAAGGCCGCGGCCTCCGGAAACGACACGATCGGCTTCGGCCACATCGACAAGGCCCTGCTCTTTGGTTTCGAGAGCGACGACTTTTGCACGAATGTTGGCACCGGAGACATCGAGAGTCTCAACCTGTGCGCTTCCACCGGAAGCTTCGGGTACCGAGAAGGAATTGGGCCGTAGCGTAAGGACAACCCCCGTAGCTGCGGTGGCGAGTTTAGAGATCACCTTGCCCGCGTACTCCGGACGGGTCACAACAAGTTTGTCACCTTCGATCGCCACGCTGGTTGTGTCGGCGAGGAAGGCCCAATCTTTTCTGGCCGCCAGACGCGGGGCTAAGTCTTTGCCCATGGCCGTGGCAGAACCCACCAGAATGGTGGCCCCGGACTTGTCCAGGGCCTGAGTAACGGCGTGGGCATAGCCTTCGGTTGAGTAGTGAGCCATGTCCCCGTGGTCAGCCATATAGACCACGTCGGCACCGTGGGAACCCAGGGTTTCGGCCAATCCGGAAATGCCTTCTCCGGCAACCACCGCACCTAAGGACCCGCCCTTTGAGGTCGCGATTGCTTTGGCCGCCCCTAGCGCTTCCAATGAGCTTTTCTTAATTTCTCCATTGCGTTGTTCTACGAACAACAAAACTTCGTTTGCCATCATGAACCCCTTAGATAATTTTTTCTTCGTCGTGTAGAACTTTAATGAGCTCAGTAACCTGAGCCGCGGCATCGCCCTCAATCATGCGGGCACCGGTTTTCTCGGCCGGAGGATTTACGGCAAGCACTTCAACTTTAGATCCGAACTCACCTAGACCTAAGTCAGCTGCGGACAGCACCTCAATTTTCTTCTTCTTTGCCGCCATGATGCCTTTGAGATTCGCATAACGCGGCTCGTTCAAACCTTTTTGAGTGGCAATCACGGCCGGGAAGGTCACTTCGATTTTCTCGTGGCCGCCTTCGATCTCACGATCAACCTTGGCCGACTTACCGTCTTCCGCCACTTCCATGCCCACGACGACCGTGGCTTGGGGCAGATCGAGAAGTTCCGCCAGCATGGCCGGCACCGCCATTTGATCGTCGTCGACGGCCTGCTTCCCACAGAGAATCAAATCGGGATTGTGCCGCTTGGCGATGGCGGCTAAGCCCTTGGCGATACCCAAAGAGTCCGATGCGGCTGAGCCCGCATCTTTGATGACTTCGGCGGTATCGACGCCCAAGGCAAGGGCGGATCGCATAGCATCTTCCACTTTGTCGCCGCCAATGGAAACCACCACCACTTCACCGTCGTGTTTGGCCTTCAGTTGAAGCGCCTCTTCAATGGCAAACTCATCGTAGGGATTGATAATCCAATCGACCGAAGAGAGGTCGACACCGACGCCATCGCCGGTGGGTTTGATTCGTGAGTCGGTTGCAGGAACCTGCTTCACGCAGACAAGTATTTTCACGACGGACTCCTTCGTCATAAAGATCGTTTTTAGGGTGTTGAGAATAGCGTCGCCAGGTCGATGGGGAGTTCGCAGCAGCTCCCGACCTCGCTTGCGTTGTGCGTCTAGCGAAGTCGCATAATTGTTAGGGCGAAGCCTTATAAGAACCGGAAAAGCTTATCAGGGAGGATAACCCGGGTCAATTCTTGTGACGGTGGACAGGCTCAGGAACGCAGGCCGACCAAGTCCTAACGACGGCCTAGCGCTTGCTTGGCCGGTGTTTTAGTCGGGCTGAACCATCTCTTTCCCGTCAATGATTTCCATGTCCGGGGGGAGTTTCAGAGTGACGTCCTTTAGGGC
>JABDJR010000683.1 GCA_013003415.1 Candidatus Eiseniibacteriota bacterium
GGCTGATTACCGGGGCGAGAGTCTGACCGGAGAAACCACAATCTCTTTGGCTCACGGCTTTAAGCTCAACAGCGATGCCAACACGGAGCTTGCGGTCGGTTACTCCTTAAACCTCTACTCGCTCGACTTCGGGAAGTCGGTTACGGGTATCGACCCGGGTAGCGCAAGTGCGGTCGGTCTCAATGTTGCGGCTACGGCCAAGGTTGCCGATCGAACCACCTTCGGTCTTTATGCTCAGAATCTGAACAATGCCTCCATTGGAAGCATCGACGAAGAGGAGTTGCACCGTCGGGTTGGGATCGGGGTCGGCTACAGCCCTTATCGCGGCGTCAACACCGTGTTCGACATTTCAGAAGAGCTGGGTGAAGACTTCCAGTTTCGTGGCGGAACCGAGTTTCAGGTTACCGACTTTCTTTGGCTACGCAGTGGTCTGCGTACGGCTCCCAACATTTACTCCGCCGGGGTTGGCATTAGCCACCGCGGGATCAGGGTGGACTACGGGTTCTCAACTGGAGGCGGTACGCTCGATGCTACGCACCAGTTTGGAATCGGTTACGCCTTGGCGCGATAGGGGAGGGACGCATGCTTAGACAGCTCCTTATCCTGTGTCTCGGCGCGGTGGCCTTGGCGACGTTGGTCGTTCCACCGGCTCTGCAAGCGCAGAGTACGCCGTACTCAAGGACAAATCAGCTAGACGTCAACCGGGCGACTTTGGAAGAAATTAAACAGCTTCCGATTTCCCCTGAGCTGGCGCAAGCCATTGTGGATCATAGGACCTACCGAACCTACTTCGATGGCCTCTATGAGCTACTCGAGGTGGCGGGGATGACCCCCGAGATCTTGGGACAAATCCGCGATCTCATTTTCGTGACCCCGCGTTTTGAAGCTTTGGGCGAAGATCTGACCGACTCCCAACAGCGATTGCGCGAACGTTACTATGTGGTTCAGCGCTTTCTTTCCGAAGAAGGTGCGAGCGAGGGTTTGGTCGATGAGTACATCGATCGCATTGCAGACCCTTTTAACGTCAACGGTCTCGACTATTTCGATCTGACCTCTTTCCAGAACGTGTCACCCATCGATGCGGTGGCGGTTCTTAAAGAGAAGGAACAGGCGGGTCGGATCGAAAGCTATCGTCAGCTTCGTTCTTCGCCCGGCCTCTCCTATTGGGGTTTGAGGAATCTGCGCAACTTCGTCCGTTACGAAGAGCCGGAAACCGAGAAGAACGAACTTCACGGGGACTACCAGGTGCGTATGTACAACACGCCCTATCTCCTCGATGAATACGACAACCTGACCGAAGTACTTTCCGACGGAAACACAAACTTCGATCAAAACACGCTCTACGGACGTCTCGGTATCGATGTGGCTCAGCCTTACTTCACCAATAAGTTACGGTTGAAGCTGGGCACCAAGTTCAAGGGTTACATGCTGACCCACCGAAACCTGGGTGAGACCGAGTTCGATGAGACGCTTAAATTCTCGGTAGCGGGTGAGCGGCTGGTTTCTGGAGACACTCCCCTCGGTAAGTTCAACCTGCGCCGGGCTGTGCTAGGAAACTATCGGGTCGCCTTCGGGCAGGGCGTGATCATGGAGTCCACCGACTTCTTCGCTCCCCGTCGAACCGGCTATGGCTTTGGTACCCGCGCCATTGGCCTTCGTCCCGACTTCTCTCGGTCCGATGAGTTCACGCTCAAAGGTGGCGCGGTAGAAGGTGACTTGGGGAATGTGCGTGGCACGCTGTTTTACTCGAAAGACGACAAAGACGCGATCCTGAACCCCGACGGCACCTTTAACCGCTACATCGTCATGACGCCTCGATTGAGCAATGAGTTCATGGAAGAACTTCGGGAGGACCTCGACGGTAGCTCCGGGTTTAATCCCGATTACTACCAGTCCATGCGCGATGTCATGGAAGAGACGGTTACCGGAGCGAACTTGAAGTATCAGTTCGTTCCCGGAACCTATGTCGGACTGACCGGCGTTGGCATGTCCTACGAAAACAATGCGGTCGACTCACCCGGCTCCAACCGCTGGGATCCCAACCCGGCCACTCTGATCATCGAGCCGGCGAGACGTCAGGAAGACCGTGACGCGGAGATTCAAAATGGCTACAACTCGCTTAATCTGGGCAATTACCGACGCGTTTGGGGAGCGGAGGCTCAAACCGTATTCAACAATGTTTCCTTGGCGGCGGAGTATGGCAAGCTCGAAACCAACGACGACCCAGACAAAAGCTCGGTTGGTCGGATTCTTGCCGAGGGCCCGGAGGCCTTTGTCGCAAACGCCTACGTCCAATACGAAAACTTCAACTTTCTTGCCCTATATCGCGACTACGACGTCGGGTACGACAACCCCTATCAAAGAAGTTTCTCCGAAGACACCAAGTTCGAGCAGACCATCATCGACGGGAATCCCTTCCGACTAAATAACCCCTACTGGGCCAACATGGCCATGGGGTTGCCTCAGCCCAAAGCGGAACAGGGTTGGTACTTCTTTACGAGGTATCAGGTTTCTCGCCAGCTGACGCTGACCGGGCTTGAATTTGACACCTGGAAACGTAAGGCCGATGGGGCTGATCTGAAACGGGTGACCTTGCGGGCTGAGTACCGACCGGTCTTCCCGATTCGGTTTCGGATTCGCCATCGTATTTCGAGTCGTCACGAAGAACGTCCCGATGACATTCGGAAGTTCAGTTCGTGGGACAGCCGAATCGAGCTTCGAGCTAACTTGTCGAAGTTCGACCAGGTACGCTTCCTTTACTCAACCTCGAACGTTACCTTCGCCACGCGACCGCGGCTTAACGCGCCTGCCGACGGAGGAAACACCAGCGACAACCAGTTCCCGGTTCGAGGGATTCCGGCCAAGGCCATCCAGGGAAGCTTTACGCATAACTTCAACGACTTCCTAACCATGACGTTTTCCACCCAGCTCTATGACGGGTTCCTCTACAACTTCGAGGACAACGAGTTTGTGGTGGTCGACGGTAATGGATTCAGAAATTGGATTTTGATACGAAGCCGGGTGTCTGAAAACTTAGGCTGGCGTCTTAAATGGACCAGCGATCACCAAAAGTCTCGGACATTCATTGATGTTCGAAACTTTGGAGATGTTGAGAATCCAAGTCCCGACGCAACCGACGCCCGATTTGATCAAACCTCTTACCGGTTCCAGCTGGACTACTCCTTTTAGGTGGAAGCAAAGGATCTGACGATGAAAGCACTATTGAAACTTGGTTTGGTAACGTTGGGCCTCGCGGTTGCAACGGCCCCCTCTGCTGACGCTTTTTCGTATCTCGAGAGCGTCTACGGCACCCAAGAGCTTGGGCTTTCCGCCCGCTCTAAGGCCATGGGCGGCACCGGAGCCGCGGTGGGGCAGGGTGTCTACAGTTTGGTAGACAACCCGGCCGCCATGCTTCTAGCTCGAGGTTCTCGAGTTCAGGGGCTGGGTGTTCTGGCGCGAGCGAGCGAAAACCGCTTTGTTCCCGTTTTTGACACCTTCGACTCCTTTGTCGACGAGGCAGCTACGGCCGTGAATGACGATGGTTACGGCGCTCTGCAAGGTGGTGTCGTCCTGGATCGCTGGGGCGAAAAGGGAGTCATGGTTTCTGCGGGTATCTTCAACCGCTACGACCCTCGCTACGATTTCTTCAACGAGATTCGTACCTCCGAAAACACGGACGAGATTATCGCGAACCAATTTATCGAGGTTAGCGGTGTCATTCGTTCCGCCTCCGTGGGTGCGGCCTGGGCTCCCGATGCCAACTTTGGCGTGGGTGCAGCTGTGAACTACTACTACGGCACGGTCGATACCTACAACGCCACCATCGGTCGTCCCGACTCGAACGTCGACACCGAGACGAGTCGCTCCGAACGGAAAATGGATGGTGTTTCGGTTACCCTTGGCGGAACCGCGCGGGTCGATGATCGTCTACAGGTAGGACTGTCCATTGAGACCGCTCCCAATCTGAGCGATGACCGCACCGTCTATACCAACGGTGATCCGGTCGATCTGGCAGACCTTGAAAACGGAGATGTGGAACTTCCCTTCCGTGCTCAGGGTGGTATTGCATACCGGCCCCGGAATACCCTGAAAACCACCTTCGCCGCCGATGTGGTTTACACGGCCTGGGAAGACGTAACCGACTATGCGAACCCCGATTTGGCTCTGAACGACACTTGGGGAGTTCGTTTCGGTATCGAGCATGTGTTCTATAATGAGCTGGGTGGGCGCCTTGGTTTCCGTTTCGAAGAGTCCTATGTGGACGAAGAAGCCGACCTTTCGGCCTTTAGCTTTGGTTTCGGGTACATCGTCGACACGCTGCATCTGAACCTGGCTGGGGAAGTGGGCAAGCGGAACAGTCGCCAACAGCCCCTGACACCGCGAGATCACCTGAGCCCGCGAGTTGGCTTGGGAACCGATCGGGTTGAAGACACTTTGGTTCGTGTTTCCCTAGGGGCAAGCTATTATTTTGATTAAGCCAGTGAGGCTTGGTAACCCCGTCCGGAGAGCGAGCTAGCATGAAGCGCATCTTTGCAGTCCCCGGTATCCGTATCGGAGCCTGGGTCCCATTTCTATTGGTGGGATTAATTGCATGTTCAAGCCCGGGTGAGGTCGAGCAGTCTACGCAGACGAATGTCCGTGTGTCCGGGAATACAATCACCTGGAACACGGAGGAACCGGCCCTGACCGCAGTGGGCTATCGCTATCCCGATAGCGATATCTGGAATGTAGCCTATCCGTCACCCAACCTAAGGCGTGACAAGGCTTTTGTGACCAATCATTCGGTAACGCTGATGCGCCCCCAGGAGGGGGACAAGATTCTCGTGGTTCTGGTAAACCGACTCGCCAGCCAGCGAGATTTCCTCACGGGGGAGGAGTTCGAAGTCGAACTCACCTCCGGGCCGCCAACTGGGCCCCTGTTGAGATGGACGATGGTCGATGTGGGCTTTGGAGATTCGCACTTTTTGAGAATGCCGAATTCGGGAAAGACCATTCTGGTTGATGGCGGGGAGCGACAAGACTTCTCCAACGTTGATGAGTTTCTAAAGTCCGAGTCGGTCACCTCTCTCGATTACGTGATGGCGACTCATATTCACGCCGATCACATCGGCGGTTTAGTGGGTAACAGCGACAGCGTCAGCGACGGCATTTTAGGCGTCTACGATGTCGGTATGTATATCGACACGGTGATCAAATCTCATACGAGGTTTGCCTACGATGAGGCGTTAGCTACCTTGGCCAATCGCGGCATTCCGAAGGCGAATATTCAAGTGGGTGACAACTCAGACACCACTGAGCTTTTGGATTGGGACGAGGAAGTCTACGTTGAGATTCTGAATGCGGGTGGTGGTGCGGCCATCGGCGGTACCAGTGAAGGCGATCAGCTCAACAACGACTCCATCATGTTTCGGGTCACCATGGGCGAAGTGAACTTCATCATGGGCGGCGATTCCGAAGCTCCCGTCGAGACCAAAGTGACGGCCGAGTTTGGCGAGGCTCTGGAGAGTGAAGTCTTGAAGGTGCATCACCACGGGGTGAATGACGCCTCAAACACCGGTTTTCTTCAGGCAGTGAACCCGCGAGTGGGTATGATTCCCATCGCAAGTTTTGAAACATCCGATGGCGGTTTGCCCACCTTTGCCGTGGTGAACCGTCTCAGAGCATCAGGCATCGATGTGTACTCCAATGACCGAGCCGAACCCATCGGAATCGACTTTGTCACGACCACGAGTCCCACCGATGGCTTGAATATTACGCTGGTAACCAACGGCGATCTTTATGAGATTGAGGTAGCCCCATCTCGATCCTTTCATTCTCTTAAGGGCGGCACCATGCCCGTCCTCAAAGGACAGAATCCCGAAGACTTTCGGGAGGGAGATCAGTAGCCATGAAAAAGCAACTGACGATACTTGGATTTAGTGTGTTGGCTCTTTTCCTCGTGCCCTTGATTGGGGCCGAGGAAAGAAATATCCAGCGCATTGACGTGATGTATACCAGCGACATTCACGGCCACATTGGTCGGAGTGATGCGACTTTCCTGAATCCCAATTTTCCTCCACCAGTGGGGAATGGGGCTTCGGCTGCGGCCTACATCGCCAAGGTTCGGGAGGAGGCGGCCAAAACGGATCGTCCGGTCTTCCTATTCGATAGCGGCGACATTTTTCAGGGCACCCCGGTGGGAATGCACACCATGGGCGCCAGCGTTGTCGACTGGATGAACAATGTCGGCTACAGCGCCATGGCGGTTGGGAATCACGAGTTTGATCGAGGCTGGAAGAACCTACGAAACCTTTCCAATCAAGCGAACTTCCCCATGCTTGGGGCGAACGTGTTCAACACGGACACTCAGCGGAAAGTCGATTGGCTTGGAGATTACGTGATCTTCGAGCGGGCCGGATTCAAATTTGGAGTCGTCGGTTACGTAACCGAGACCACGGCCAACATGGCTTTCGGCGACAACGTTGAGAACATTGAGTTTAAGGCGGTTCACGAGCTACTTCCCGGTCATGTGAAAGAACTCCGTGAAGACAACGGCTGCGACTTCGTCTTTGTGCTCATGCACATTGGTTTGCCCTGGGAGCCCGAGAAAGAGAAACGCTATCTGGAAATGATCGAGCGTGAAAAAGAAGGCTCGATCGTTCGTTTCGGCATGAACGCCATGGAACTGGCTCACACGGTCTGGGGCGTCGACGCCATCTTCGCCGGGCACACTCACACCGGTTACTTGAAGCCCTGGCAAGATCCCAAAACCCACACCATGGTTTTTGAGCCCTACGCCAACGGCTCCAGCATCGGTCACGTAACCTTCCTCATCGATCGTGACACAAAGCAAATGATTGGCTACGAAACCCACTTTGGCCGGGGAGCGCTCTTGACTCTCTTCGAAGAGGAAATCTGGCCCGATGAGGTCTTTGCCAAAGAAATCAACGAGGAAGTTGCGCGCGTCGAAGAGGCACTTGGTCTTGGTGACACCGTAGGCGAAACTACGGTAAACCTAGTCCGTGGCAGCGCCGAGAACGCCCTTATGGGATTTGTGGTGGTCGATGCCTACCGAGAAGAGTGCAACGCCGACTTCGCGATTCAGAACGTGGGTGGGGTGCGCGCTAACCTTTCCCCGGGTAAGATCACGAAGCGCGATCTTCTAGCGGTTTCGCCCTTCGACAACGAAATGTTTGTTTTAGAGATGACCGGTCACTACCTTAAAGAACTCCTTGAGACAAAGCTCATGGGCCGCGGAAGCGGGATCTATTTTTCCGGAGGCAAGGTTCGATTCGATCTCGCTCGCCCCAATGGCGACCGTATCGTGAGTTTCACCAGAGATGGTGAACCCGTCGATCTCGACGCCACCTATCGCGTGGCCATGACAAACTACCTTGCCGATGGCAATAGTGGGTTGATCCAGTTGAAGGAATTTCCCCGCGATAAGATTGAGGTCGTGGGAATGCTAGATCGGGCGGTTCTGGAAAACTACATCCAGAGAAAAGGTGTCATTTCCCCGACCAACGACGGTCGCTGGGTCAGAGTGAAAGGTACCTCGGAGTAGCCTTTCGTGAAGTTCCGGTCGCTTTGGTTGCTCCTTGCCCTGTTGGTGAGTGCGCGCCCAGGGGGGATCGGAACGGCTCTAGCTCAGCCAGCTGAACAAAGCAGGGGTTCTTTCACCTACGACTTAGAGTCGGTGGCCTTCCAGTACGCGATGGATTCCATCGCTCAGTTTCGCGAGTTGCTGAGCCTTCCCAATGACGCTCATTTTCCCGAAGACATCATGAAGAACGTGGTGTGGTGTGAGCGAACCTTTGAGCGCCACAACTTCAAGACCACCCGCCTTGCCACGGACCGCTTACCCTTGCTCCTAGCTGAACGAGGGGTTCCGGGTGCAGCCAAAACCGTCCTTATCTACCTGCAGCTCGATGGTCAGCCCGTCGATCCGTCTCACTGGAACCAACCCAGCCCCTGGGATCCGGTTTTGAAGAAGCCTGGCCTTGCTCCAGGGGAGTGGGACATTGTTCCTTGGTCGAAGCTACAAGAGGACTACGACCCCAACGATAGAATCTTCGCCCGCGCCAGTTCCGATGCGAAGGGGCCGGTGGCGATGTTTCTTGCGGCTCTGAGTGCGGCCAGTGATCTTGGAGTTCAGCCGAACTTCAACATGAAGATCATCATGGACTTTGAGGAAGAGCTTGGATCCCCGCGACTCGCAGAGACCGTGGTTCAGAATCGAGACGCTCTGGCGGCAGACATGCTTGTGATTTTTGACGGGCCCCGCCACATTTCCAATCAGCCCACGCTGACTTACGGGGCGCGTGGCATAGCCACCTTGGCGCTGGAAGTGTTCGGCCCTCGCGCGCCACAACACAGTGGCCACTACGGAAACTACGCCCCGAACCCGGCTCTTAGGCTGGCCGAGCTGCTGGCTTCGATGAAGGACGAGGAGGGTCGGGTCCTTCTCCCCGGTTGGTACGATGGCATCGCCTTAAGCGACGAGGTGCGAGAGATCCTGCGTCAGGTTCCCGATGATGAGGACGAGATCAAGCGGAAGATCGGCATCGCCAAAACCAATGCCGTAGCCCAGAACTACCAGGAGTCCATGCAGTACCCCTCC
>JABDJR010000316.1 GCA_013003415.1 Candidatus Eiseniibacteriota bacterium
CTCGTGAGGCAATCACGGAGGTTTTTACTCAAGGCTCTACGCGACGGAGCCGCCGACGGCTCCATCCGTTCTGATGTCGATCCCGAAGTACTGATCGTTCCCGTGGTTGGAACTATTCACACTCTCATCGGTTCTGGAAAGACTCGAAGGAGAAGTCGGGTCAGTGTTGATCGGGTTCTATCTGGGCTCAGTACGTTGTTGCAACCATCGTAATTATCTAACGAAGGAGAAAAAATCATGAGTGTTACAAGTGAAGCCAAAGTTGGCGATATCGCCACCCAGTATCCTTTAGCCACGCGTGTCTTCGCGCGTCATGGCATCGACTTCTGTTGTGGTGGCGGCAAACCTATCGCAGAGGTTTGCACTAAGGCGGGCCTCGATGTGAGCGCGGTATTAGCCGAAATCGAAAGTGAAATCACCAACCGCGAAACGAAGGCCGTGCGTTGGGATGAGCGGCCCTTGAACGAACTTATCGAGCACATCCTAAGCACTCACCATCGCCCTCTCGATGAAGAATTGCCTCGGCTTCAGGCACTTGCGCAAAAAGTCCATGATGTCCATGTGGACAAAGCGCCCGACATGCTCAGCGGTGTCCTTTCCGTTTTCTCGGCTTTGCGAACCGAACTTGAGCAGCACATGCTCAAGGAAGAAAAAGTGTTGTTCCCCATGATCCTAGCCGGCCAGGGGGCGATGACCGGCGGACCGGTTGTCGTCATGGAGCAAGAGCATGAAGTCGCCGGAGCGGCTCTGAAGCAGCTGCGTGCCTTGACCAACAATTTCGAGGTTCCAGAGGGAGCCTGCAATAGTTGGCGCGCACTTTGGGCAGGTTTGGAGGCTATAGAACAAGACTTACACGAGCACATTCACCTAGAGAATAATATTCTCTTTCCTCGTGCCTTGAGTTCGGGCCCGATGCCCCTCGGAGAGTCCCGATGATTGTCCAGAGAATTTCCTGCGGTTTGAGACGCGCCTAGGCCAAGTTTTTTTGTTGCGCCAAGCCTTTCGAAACCGGGACCTGTCTGTGACATGGATTGTGGCACTCTGCTTGATGTCCTCTCCAGATCTCGCGAACAGCAACCCGAATGCAGAATCCCACCAGGGCCACCATGCCGCAGCCCACTCTCATGGGCTCGAGGCCCCCATAGGAGTTATGGGGGGGCACACGCATCCGGCGGGCACTTGGATGGTGTCTTATCGCTACATGAACATGCAAATGCAGGGAAGTCGCATCGACACGGATAGGATAGAGGACGAGGCGGTAGTTGACCCCAATGAATTTGGTTTTCGCCTCACGCCAACTGAAATGCCCATGCAGATGCATATGTTCGGGCTGATGCATGCGCCATCGAACCGGGTAACCTTCATGGCTATGGTGAATGTGATATCCAATTCGATGGATCACCTCACCCGAGCGGGGGGCACGTTTACTACCCAAGCCAGCGGATTGGGTGACACGAAGGTGCAGGCGCTCGTGGTTTTGACTCACTCGAACACTTGCCAGATTCACTTGAACGCGGGTCTGTCCTTGCCAACGGGATCGATCACCGAGAGCGATGTCACACCCATGAGCGCTCCCGACGAGGCTCAGTTGCCGTACCCCATGCAGCTTGGATCAGGAACCTTCGATCCGGAAATCGGTTTGACCTATTTGGGACAGAGCGATCACTGGGGATGGGGAGCGCAGGGCAAAGCCACCTTCCGCCTGGGAAAGAACGACAATGACTACTCGATTGGCAATCGCGGATTGTTCACGGCGTGGGGCGCGCGGGGCTTTGGAAAGAATCTCAGTTTATCGGTGAGGGCCCTAGGAAGCGCCTGGGGGAACATTGGCGGCAGCGATTCTGCTTACAACACGGCAGTCATGATGCAGATGGTACCCACCGTGTTTGCAGATCTTCGAGGTGGAGAACGTATCGATGTAGGGCTGGGCGGAGACTTCACCGTTCACGAAGGGGCTTTGAACAGTCTCCGAATCGCGATAGAAGCGTTGCTTCCGGTATATCAAAGGCTGGATGGGCCCCAATTGGAAACAGATTCCTCAATCATTGTCGGAGTTCAGTACGCGTTTTAATCTGGATTTGGCCCTCCGTCTATAGACCCGGCAAGGTCCCCCTACCACCCTCAACTCACCCTCGCTCCCATTCCAATAGCAATCGGAACGTTTTCGCTAAGAACCTATGAATATGAGACTTACCGTGGCGCGACGCGGCCGGGTCAAGTCTGAACCAAGTCTCCATTTGTACTTTCACCTTCGATTCTCATGGGAACCTACGCTACTGAACTCCAGGTGAGTTTGGAGCGAGTCGATTCTCAGATTTCAACGCACCGGTGACACCGGGGCCGAGACGACACAGGGGAGGTCCAAATGCTTGCTTCAACTCTTCTTTCACGCCTGAAACACCAAGGTTGGCGCTTGGGGTTCCGACTGTTTTCGGCGTTTATAGTTTCTCTAACATGCCTCTCGCTTATTGCCTCGGCTACCAAGGCCATGCCACCGCCTGCGCCCGGGAACACAGAAGGCCTTCCGCAATCCGTCCGAGAAAAGCTCCAGGAAAATCCTGATTTGTTCTACATGAACAACGGTTTCCGCAATGTTATTGAGCGCCAAAAGCGAGATAAAGATCGGATTTTCCGAGAGCTCGTAAAGGACGGAATGAGTCTCAAAGGCGCCCAAGCTGCGTCTTTGAGCCGTGTAACCACCACAAGATTCGCTCCCGTGTTGTGTGGTCTCTACTCCGACAAAGTGACGCCAGACTGGCCGGTGGCCGATCTGGTCGATCAGTTGTTCAGTCTCGACTACGGGGAAACCAACACGATGGGTCACCCCGGCTCCATGCGAGAGCACTACCTCGATATGTCGTACGGCACTTTTGATCTTCAGGGTGGGGTGTTCGGCTGGTACCCCTTGCCCCAGCCCGGCAC
>JABDJR010000334.1 GCA_013003415.1 Candidatus Eiseniibacteriota bacterium
CATGGAGCCTTTCATTTCCACCGCTTTCGACATGGTGCAGCTCGATGATCTCATGGCCGGTAGTCGCGGCTATGGCGATACCAACGAGTATCCCAACCAGAACGACACCCCCGGCACCGCCACCGACATCGGTGCGCTGAACGATGGCGACTTCTATCTACAGAATTCGCTAACCGTCGATGACAACTCCGATGAGGACTGGTTCAAGATGACCGTTCCTGCCGGATCTGAAATGTCGGTCGTCCTCATTCCCTATGGCGGTACCTACCTCAGCGGTCCTCAAAACGCCAACGGTAGCTGTAGTCCTGGATCCAGTGTGAATTACACGGAGCAGACCGATCTGTCCTTCGACATCGTTGACAGCGATATGTCCACGGTGATTGCCAGCGGCAATACCCAGCCGATTGGTGTGATTGAACAACTCAACAACATCTCTCTGCCAAGTGGAGCTGGCGACTATTACGTCCGTGTGTATGGCCCGGGCGTCAACTTGTCGCAGTTGTATCAGGTCCGCATCGATATCGATGTGGTGGTTTCCAACAATCCGCCGGTTGCGGTTTGCCAGGATGTAAGTTCCTGCGACGGTAACGTGGTAGCGGGCGACGTGGACAACGGATCTTCCGATCCCGATCTCGACCCCTTGAACTTCACTCTTGAACCGGCTGGCCCTTACGCACCGGGTCAAACGGTGGTGAACCTGATCGTGGACGATGGGGCTTTGGCAGATACTTGCCAGGCAACCATCACCGTGAACCAAGCCCCGATCGCCGTATGTCAGAACTTTGCGGTCATGGGCGATAGCTTGGGTTGTGTGGTTGCGGTTCCGGCCGATTCCATCGACGCGGGCTCTTCTGATCCTGATCTCGACGCACTCACCCTGACGTTGGAGCCTGCCGGCCCTTACGCCGAGGGTGTGACCAACGTCGATCTCATCGTTACCGATCCTTGCGGAGCGGCCGATACATGCCAGGCAACCATTACCGTGACCTGCCCCGACGGCCCCATGCTTGCCGTCGATCCTGGAAGCGTGTTGTTTGCGGGCGTCGTGCTTGGCGACACGGCCTGTGCGAAGGTCACGGTTTACAACACCGGCGATCTCGACATGACGATCTCGAGCATCAACGGTTGCGGAACCGCACCGTTCTATCTCGACCAGACCGGCCTCTCAACAACCGTGACTCCCGGCGACTCCACATGCTTCACCGTATGTGTGGCTCCCACGGGTGCGGGCCCCGACAGCTGTCAGGTTCAAGTCCTAACCGACGGTGGCAACGAAACCATCGACGTCTCATTGGCTTCGGTCACGAGCGTCCCTGGCGATGCCATCAGTACCTCGGTTGTGCTTTCACCGGTCTTCCCGAACCCGTTCGCCAGTCGTGCGCAGATTCGCTTCACCCTGCCTGTTGAGGGACGTGTGGATCTCGATGTATTCGATATGAACGGACGACGGATTCGGAGTTTGTACTCAGGAACCAAGGCCTCTGGTGACCACACCATGACTTGGGACGGACGGAATTCAGCCGGTCGCGAAGTCGCGGGTGGTATCTACTTCCTCCGCCTGAACCACAAGTCCGGTCAGCAGGTCGTTCGCGCCGTGAAGGTCGAATAGACATAGAGTTAAGGGTTTAGGCCCAGAGACTTCAAGTAGGGCGTGCTTCTCCGGAGGCACGCCCTTTTTAGAAGGCTTAACCGCAAGATAATCAGGGAATTAGACCCAATCCCTTAAGATTCCCTTTGAACCTGAATCGCCGCTGCGAAATCAACTATACCGAAGTTTTATATGCCCCAACGCGTTGGTATCAAGAGGTTTAGCTTGACCTCCGAAACAAGAAAAGATATCTTGATTCACTTAGCAACTAGCGTTACTTAGGAGGTCCAATTATGCGCGCGCAACTGCGAGTGGCAGCCCTGCTGTTTCTAGCTATCTTTGTATCAGCCGGAATCGCAGCAGACGGACAAGCCGCAACTGTAACGTATCTGCTACACGACCATCCCGATGGAACTCAAAACCCACCTCCCTATGGATTTCGGTGGGATGACTTGCTCGGGCCTGGTGCGTATACCTTCAGTTTCGACTACTCGGACGTGTCCGGGAGTGCCCAAGTTTTCCTCGATTACGATGACGTCGCAAACACGATCAGAATTCATGGTCGTGCTTACGGTGGCAAAGATATCGGGGCAACCTACGATGCTGTCGAATCTGGGTGGATTGACATCGACTTCACCTACAACGCAAACGTTAACGCGAATGTCGATAACGCGATCTTAAGTCCCGGCGATGACTACTATGTCATCAACGAGGACCTTTCGAACGCGGGATCGTTTACGCTTGATGGTTGGGGTGGCGATATTACGGTTAACATGACCGACAAGTTCTTTGGCGCGTCAGGTTATTCGTTCAATTTCGATAACGATTCCGATTCCAAAGGGAATGCAGGCATCGCCGGCGATCCGAATATCTTTTCGGGGAACGGTTGGTTAGCCCCTCCCGGTGGATCGGCTCGTGATTGGATCTTTATCGGAGAGTTGATGACACCACTGCCGGTGGAAAACACCAGCGTTAGCAGATTGAAGAAAGACTTCTAGAGTTCTTCTTCACAGAACTAAAAGACCCGGGACCCTCCGTTTGGAGCCCCGGGTCTTTTTTTGCCCAGCGGAATCTAGGGTATCTTCAGGCAAGGATTCGATGCGCTCAAACGCCTGAAACCGCCAACCGGTGGGGGTTTGCCCGATTCTGGCTTTTTAAGAACTCATATGCTAATTTGGATGAGCTAGTTTGGGGTCACATGTGGTAGGGAGTCGGTCGGCGACTCGCGCCTTGCAGTCAGCTTTATCTTGCCTTTGCCCAGTGTTCCAAGTAGCGGAACCAAATCGGTTCCCCCCAAGGTCCGTTGGGGATGCACTACGTTAGTGGCGCCACTGGGCGCAGAAAGCTCATGAATATGTCGAAGAGAATCTACGTAGGGAATCTGCCCTTCTCCGCCAACGAAGACGCTGTCCGTGAACTGTTTTCCCAGTTTGGAAATGTGACCGCCGTCAGTCTCATCACCGATCGCGACACAGGACGTCCCCGCGGTTTCGGCTTTGTCGAAATGGAAGAGGGCATGGCCGAGGCCATCTCTGCGCTGGACAACTCTGACTTCGGTGGCCGCACCCTGCGAGTCAACGAAGCTCGTCCGCGCGAAGAACGTTCACGTTCGCCTCGTTGGTAACAACACCGGGCCTCCAAAAAGCTTAGATTGAAAAAGGGGACGCCCACGAAGGCATCCCCTTTTCTTTTTTCCACGTTTGGCGAGCCGCGACTAGGCCGAGGCTAACCCCTACTCAATACGCTCCACCACAAGTTTGGCAACGCGCCCGTACCAGCGATGCTCTGATCCTAAGTCGCCGTCACCTCGAATGTTTCGGTGGCGTCGAATGGGACTATTGGTCTCGATGCCACTGTTGTTGTTTCCATTCGGATCACCGGCAAGGCTCGTTGGGCCAAGAGCAGAGCATGCGTCCACGATGTCTGCGCTGAGTTCTGTGTTCTCTTCCGTTCCGGCGTCGAGCGCCCGGAGAAGAACCGTGCGAGAGCCATGGTTGGGAAGGGGCAAGGCGTTGACCCCAGTGAACCCATCATTGCTGCAGATCAGCATGGTAGCCAAGGAAAGATGATCATCGGAGTTGGCATTGATCTCGAAGGTTACCGTGTCGGTAAAGTCACCTACGACTTCCCCGGAACGGGTAAGAGGTTGTCCCACATCAACGACATCAGTGACCGATGCATTTCCGCTGAGGGCGTTGACCATGACCGAGGGGTCTCCATCTTCCGCAATCGCTTCAATGGCTGCGGAAGCTTGATGGCCCGTCCGGAACATCCGGATTTCTGAGGGATTGTGTGTGGCCGCAACCGGAGGCGATAGGGGCTGGCTAGAGGTGAGGTTCGTCAGGGTCACTCGGTATCGCCTCTGGGTTTCCATCGCTCGAATGGTGACCTTGGCCACCGGCCCGGAAAAGTCGTGATCGGATCCCAAGTCTCCATGGCCGGAGATACCAGGGTGACGTCGAATGGGTTCTTGAGGCGACGTATCCACCGCTGCATTCTCGTTTCCGTTGGGGTCACCGGCGAGGGCTACGGGGCCAATCCCCGAACAGGCATCCACAATGTCGGTGCTCATTTCGGTGTTGTCTTCGGTGCCGGCGTCATAGCCGAGCGCGTAGCGAACCACGGTACCGTTTGGGGGAAGCGGAACTCCGGAAAGTCCCCAGAAACCGTCGTTGCTGCAAATCAACATGGATGCCAGGGAGAATCGATCCCCTCGCTTGGCTCTGATTTGGAAGGTGATGGTGTCGCTGAATCCACCCGCGGTGGACCCCTGGGTGACGATCGGTGCGCCGACATCAACGACATCGGTAACCTGCGAAAGGCCTTGAAGCAGGGAAACCATGCCGGACTGATCCCCGTCTTCAGCAATGGATGTAAGTTCTGGTGTGGACATTCCCCGACGTGGGATCATTTGAACGCTGCGCTTGTGCGTTGCGGCGACCGGGGGTGAGAAAGGTTGACCCGAAGTCAGGTTCTCGATGGTGACTTCGTAAGTTGTTTCGAGCTGGTATCCGGAGCTGGTGTTTAAAACGGCATCGGAATCAAGTGTGCTGGGGTTCGTAGGAGTATTCTCGCTACAGCCGGCAACAAACAAGAGACACGACGCCGCCAACACACCAGACAAGGTGAGTTTGACGGCAGACATAGATCCTCCATGAATTGTTCTTGTAACATCGCCGGGCCCGCGCGACACTGCATATTCGTGACTTGCACCAAAACTGTGACCGGAATAGCGCCTGCAAATGAAACAAATAATTCCAGTCTCCAAACTTGCCAAACGGTGCTTTGCCAGTTTGTTTGGCCTCCTCGCCTTGCTCTGTTTGTTTGTTCCCGCCGCGGTGGGGGGCGTTCTTCTTTACCCCGATGACACGCGTCTTCGAATGGATATCGAACTCCTAAAAGATGCGGGCTACTTCGCCGGGCCAATCAGTGCCTGGCCCCTGGATCTCACCCAAGTGTTTTCCGGTGGGGTGCTCAAAACGAACGATCCCGCCGTCGAAGCGGCTTACGCACGTTTACAGTCTCAGTGGTTCCTTAGGCGAAGCGTTGAACTTTCTTTTGGCTACCGATCCGGAGACCCTTGGGCTCCTGGTTTTGGCAATTTCTTTCGCTCTCGGGGAGAAACCGAAGTTCACGCCACCCTGCGCGAAGGGGCTTTGAGCGTTGTGTTGCGTGCGGGCATGACCTATCGAAATGGAGGGCCAGCCATCGGCCACTTCGACGGCACGGCCGTGGCCTACGACTTGGGAACATGGACGGTGTACGGCGGTTTGCCTGATCGATGGTATGGACCGGGTTGGGACGGGGGTCTCACCCTGAGTCAAAACGCGAGACCCGTTCCCGGAATCGGATTGTCTCGACGCTTACCCAAACCTTTTTCGAGGACGATTTTTAAATACCTGGGACCTTGGCGATTCGATGCGTTTCTCGGACGGTTGAGTCACCATCGTGAAATCTCCAACCCCTATTTTCTGAACTTCCATCTCGCCATCGAACCTTTTTCCGGTTTGGAAATGGGGTCCAGTCGGGGCCTCATGTTGTGCGGGGAGGGGCGTCCCTGCGATCTGGAAACCTGGGCTCGTTCCTTGGTGGGTTTATTTGATGCCGACAACACTGGCACCGAGCAAGAACCGGGAAATCAGGTGGCGTCTTTTGAAGCCCAGTACACGTTTCCCGCTATTGGTGTTTCCTGGCACCCCTACACGGAAATCTTCATTGAGGATGAAGTTCAAGACGTCTCAACCGTCTTTGGCCTACGCGTTCGACGCAGTGCAGAAGGGCGAGTGTGGTGGGTCCGTTTAGAACATGTGGACACCCTAGCCAACCGGATTTTGGGCCGGCCCGAACCGGGAGTGACCTACGACCACTTCATCTACCGAACCGGGTATCGCCATCGTGGGGACGTGATCGGTCATCCCTTAGGGGGTGACGCTCGGGGAGTGACGGTGGAAGTGGGGCTTGTCAACAAGAGGGGCAACCGAGGTTGGCTACGCTATAGGCAAGTTGGCTATGATCCTGAATCGATGGAGGCGGGGTCGGCGGCGAGGGCACATGCCTTGGAGTTGGGTTACGATCACCGCTCCCCGAGGAACCGCGTCTTCGTTCAAGGGAGGCTAGGGAACGTGTCCCCGAGGTCGCCACAGCTCAATCTCGATGAAGCTGCCGTAGAACTCGGACTCTCGGTTTCGATCCACAAAGAAGCGAGAACCACCCGGGAGAATGGTTCTCGCTAGCTGTGCCTATGCGTTCCTGGCTTTCAGAAGGATTCCGTGGGAAGCCTAAGATCTCGGGTTCTTTTTTAAGACTCGTCGATGGTCACCCGTCGTGCAAAGTCGTCTTCGTCGAGCTGACCGTCGCCATAGGCACGTAGGTCACGGACAGACACCTTGATCACGAGGCGCCGCAGGTCTTCCTCTTCAAAATACTCTGCACCGCGTAGTCGGGCTTGCAAGGTGATGGTATCGCTGGCATCGAGGGTCGTTAAGAGATCCCCAAAGTCACCGAGAGCCTCCACGAGCTCTTTTTTACCGCGCGTGTAACGACGTTCCTGCCGCTTCAACTCGCGCTCAAAGACTCGTGGGTAGTCACGATCATCATCGTCATCATCGATGTGCCGCCACACTTTCCACCAGTCATCGTGGTGGTTATTCCAATGGTTGCCGACCAAGGAAGTACGAAAAGTAAAAACAGCGCCACCGTCGGACATGTGCCCGACCACCGGATCGCGACTCTGGACCAAGAAATTGGGGCTGTCGACGAGAACGTCGTTCAAAACCTTTTCAAACACCATGATTTGACGATCGGCTTTTCGGCTATAGCCATCGGCCAACAGTGGGGTAGCAACGGCAACCCCTAGGATTACAGTACCCGTTAAGGCCAAACAGATTTGGAAGAAAGACCTCAAGATTCACCTCCTGAATGTGGAACAATTTCCATCTTCTAGAGGGTAAGACGCGCGGCCCCAGGGGTGCGTTCAAAGCTTTTTTGGGATCTTGAGAGCATCCTGGAGGGTAGCCACCACCTCGTCGGGATCGAAAGGTTTCTTGATGAAGGCGAGGACGTCTGTTCCCAGCGTTCCTGAGGTCAACTCTGTAGGGTCATAGCCGCTGGAAATCAGGATTCGGATGGTCTTGTCGAGGGAACGGATCTCCTGAAACACCTCTTCGCCTCCCATCTTGGGCATGGAGAGGTCTAAGATGACAGCACTCAGTCGGGATTGATGGGTTCGGAACATGGCAACCGCTTCTGCTCCGTCGCTTGCCGATAAAACCTCAAACCCAGCATCTTCCAGGATCTCGTGGTAGAGCTCTCGAATGTCCTGCTCATCGTCCGCCACAAGAATAGCCCCGTAGATATCCTCGATAATCTCCAGATTCTCTTCTGGTGTAGCTTCTTGCATTTCGCTTGGAGCAACCGGGAAGAGCACACAAACTCTTGAGCCTTCACCTAATTCTGATTGAGCGACGACCGCCCCGTTGTGGCTGCGAACAATCCCTAGAACGGTGGCCATTCCAAAACCACGACCGGGTTCTTTTGTCGTAAAAAAGGGATCAAAAACTCTTTGGAGAACTTCCGGGGCCATGCCGCATCCCGTGTCTTGGACTTCCAAATAGACGTACTCGCCCGGTGCGGTGTTACCACTCAGATAGGTGTTGGCGAGATCTTTGCGATCAAAGAAACGGCAACCGGTGGTTACGGAAATGGTGCCCGGCTCATCTTCGAGAGCATCGGACGCGTTGGTCAGTAAGTTCATCACCACCTGTCCCACCTGGGAGCTGTCGGCCAAAATATGGGGAAGAGGTCTCTCTAAGTTGAATTCAAGGTGCGCTTTTTTGGGCAAGCTGACTTCCAACAGGGTTGCAATCTCAGTGACGGTCTCGGAGAGGCAGAGGGTTTCTAGCTCGAATCGCCCCCGTCCGGCGTAGGCCAACATTTGTCGGCAAAGCTGTGCGGCACGATTGGCCCCTTTTTCGATTTTCTTCAACTTCAAACACTGATCTGAATCTTCCGGAACACTCCTAAGAACAAGCTTTGTATTGCCTAATATCCCGGTCAGGAAGTTGTTGAAATCGTGAGCAATGCCCCCAGCTAGGGCACCCAAGCTCTCAAGCTTTTGAGCACGTTCCAGTTTGGCGTGAAGCCTTTCTCTTTCCAGCTCGGCTTGGCGAACCGCGGTGAGATCGTGTAACACCGCCATGAAAGCCGGCTTACCCAAGAAGTTTGTATGGCGACCGCGTAAATCGGCCCATCGCACTTCACCGCTTGCATGGACCACGCGAATCTCGTCTTGAACTTCGCAAGCCCCCTTGGCATCGCGGGTGTAGCTTTCGAAACGTTCAAGATCATCTCCGTGAATAAGCGTGGAAACAGAAAGTGGAGAATCTTGCTTGTGTCCGGACAGTCGGTAGAAGGCTGGGTTTGAAAAGGCAACTTCACCTTCCACGACAACCGCGACGCCGCTGGGGATATTGTCGTAAATAGCTTGGAGTTGGTCTTTGTGGTCAACGAGTTCGTTTGTGCGAACCAGAACACGCTCTTCCAAGGAGTTTTGCGCGGATAAAAGCTCTGCCTCGGTTGCTTGGCGAACTTTGATCTCGGAAAGAAGCTGTTCATTGAGTTTCTTCAGCTCAACTTGATGCTGTTGGAGGTCAATGACATTACCAACTTGCTGAGCAAGGTGTTGAATACCCTCCTGCCGTTCCTCATCCAAATCTTGAGGTTCGGTATCGACCATACACAATGTGCCAATGGGAAAGTTGTCTTTGATAAATATGGGTACGCCATAGTAGAAGCGAATACCGCCATCGGTCACAATTGGGAAGTCGGAAATTCGCGGATCTTTGGTGAGATCTTTTACCAGAAGTGGCTTCTTGAGGCGAACGGCCTCAGCGCAAATGGACTGACTCTTCGACATGAACTCCATGTCGGTTCCGTCTTTGGCTAGAAGCCAACATCGATCGTGGTCGATCACGGTGATCATGTTAAGAGGGAGGCCAGAGATTCGTTTGGCCAGTTTTATCGTAGCTTCGTAGGCAGGCTTAGGTGGCGCGTTCAGCAAATCAAGTTCTTTGATCAACTTGAGGCGCTCGCGCTCAAACTCGGTCGCGTCAGACATCATCTTTCTCCCCGGGATGCAGTCTTCTATATTGTTATTGCGGCCTCATGCGGCGACCTCACATAGGCTTAGCAGTGTTTCAGTATACCGTAGCCGTGTAAAATATTGATGAAGGAAAGTGGAAAAATGCGCTCTGGTGGAAGGTGTTCAAGCGGTCTAGCTGGTAGACGAAGGCGCTAAGGGGAGAGTCATCTTAAACGTGGTTCCGACTCCTGGTGAGCTGACCACCTCAACGTGTCCTCCCAGGAGTTGGCAGGTGTGTTTCACGATGGCTAACCCCAAACCGGTGCCGCCAAGTTCCCGTGATCGCGCCGTATCGACGCGATAAAAGCGTTCAAAAATGCGATCGAGATGCTTGGGTTCGATCCCAACTCCCGTGTCGGAGACCTCAACCTTAGCGAACTGATGGTCTGCGTTGAGAGTGATGGTGACAGAGCCCTGATCGGCAGTGTACTTGATCGCGTTGTCCACGAGGTTGTCCAGAATTTGCCTCAGGTCTGTCGGGTCTCCGGGGATCAAAACGGGTTCTCCGGGAAGTTTGTGGAGAAAGGTCAGCCCCTTGGTTTCGGCTGGGGTTTGGAAGGCGGCATGAGTACCGCGGATGACCGCGCCGAGGTCGGTGAGTTGATCGTGTTGCGATTCTGACTCCGCCTCAAGCCGAGAGAGGGCCAACAGGTCGCCGATGAGAGAGGAGAGTCGAAGGGACTGCGCCTTGATGCGACCTAGAAACCGCCGCTGTGTTTCAACCGGCACGTCTTCATCGTCGAGCAGGGTTTCGACCATACCCCGAATGACAGCAATAGGCGTCTTAAGTTCGTGAGACGCGTTGGCGACAAAGTCACGGCGTACCAGCTGCAGTTGGCGAAGTTTTGTGACGTCATGCAGAACCAGAACCGCCCCCGCTTGGGAACCATCGGAGGCTCGCAGGGGAGACCCGTACAGCTCAAGCACCAATTCTCCCGTAGGTAGGGGGATGGTTACTTCTCGAAAGACGGAGGTTCCACCTCCTATGGTGTCTGTCACCGTCTGGGAGATTTCAACCGAACGCGTCACCTCCCAAAAGGGGCGTTGCAGAGCGCCGGTTTTGTCCGAAGAGAGCATGCGACCCGCTGCGTCATTCATGTGAATGATTCGCTCTTCCTTGTCGACGGCAATCACTCCCTCCACCATGCCGCTCAGAATCGCCAGGAGTTTGTCACTGTTGCGATTCATCTCCTCGATACGCTGCTGCAAGTTCTCGGCCATGCCATTAAAGGATTGGGCCAGATCTCCAAACTCATCCTGGGAATGAATTCGGATACGGCGGCCATACTG
>JABDJR010000346.1 GCA_013003415.1 Candidatus Eiseniibacteriota bacterium
GTTCCCACCCTGACCGACGGGTTTTTGGAGTCGACCGAGAATCGAAAACGGATTGAGCAGTACAGTAAGGCGCTCACTTCTTCAAACCCCACTGAGCTCCGCGATTTTTGTCGCGAGCACAAGCTTCGCTACCTCGTTTTGAACCGTGCGAATCAAGGGCTCCCCTTCGTCTACGCGGGGGTTGTTCCCCGAGATGCGATCGAAGGTACCGTGGTCAAGATCCCGCCCGAAGCCCTGCGCTCGGCACTCCCGCAGTTGTTCCAGCCTCAACTAAACCTCTCCGGTTTTGAGCTTGCCCATGAAAATGGGCCCTACCGAGTCATCCGTGTGAACTGGTAGGGCCCTAATCTCAACGAAGCTTGACGCGTTTAGTCGTGTCGCTGATTAATCTGTCGCTTGATCTGTCCCCAAGTTTTGGGCTCAACCGCAGTCGGAGGTTCTTGGGCGAAGTTAGTAATGCAGTAGTACTCGGCAATGGTATCGATGTCCGAAGGGCTGTTGTCTGAGGCGGGAAAGCGCCCACTCGTGCCGACACCCGCGGGTAGAGCGTCATCGGACTCGGCAAACCCGCAGGACGGGTCGTTAGCGCCGCTTACAGGATCCAGATTGGCGCCACAGTGGTCGCCATCGTAGGGGTAGTCGCCGAGTTCCTCGTGCACAATGGTTTGTCCACAACCGGGTCCGGAATCGTAGGTGTCGAAGTTGTCATCTTCGTAGGTGGTATAGACGGCAAGATTCAAAACTTGTCCGCTTCCATAGGTGACGCCGATGTCGCTGAGCGGAAACCCAAACTCGTAGTACATGCCACCGACATCGCAGGAGATGTAGCCGCTATCCGCGGTCAACAATCCGCCACCCGTGTCACGCACCACGTTGAGGCCCGCGTCGAGCAGAGCGGCATAACCGCCTCCACTGGTTGGGGACTCAAGGGCAACAAAGTACTCAGGATCCCAACCTGCAAAATCGACCGCCTTCAACCACGGAACTGTGCTTGAAGTGACGGCGGCACCCGTCGCGTTGTCGGTGTCGATGGCAATGAAGAGGTCTCCCCGAACCCAAAGTTCGTTGGGTCCTTCAATGCCGATGTACATGTTCGTTGCATCCCAACTTACATAGACTTGACGGATGTCCATGCATCCCCCGGAAGGGAGGGGTGTGTCCACAAAAGAACCCGACGCCACAAAGTAGTGATAGGCCGAGCTTTCAAAGTGGAGATCGGAGTCGGTACCACCACAAGATCCGTAGGGGGCCGAGTGAAGCGCCTCTTGCAGATGGGAGCCGGCCGGGAAGTTGTTCGTTCCATCCATGGTTTCAGAATGGAGACCAAAACTCAGTGGGGCGCCAGCCAGCGCAGGAGAGGCAAAGATAACCGCGAGGACAATCGCGGTGAGAGTCCGTAGCATTCGTGATTCTCCCTTGAGTGGACGAATTCCGACGACGCCCAAGGTGGCTAAGGCCGAGTATATCACTTTTGGATCGGTCTACCTAACGTCGGGGGGGTCCCTTTTCCGCCAGAAAACTGGTGGTTGCGGGCGATTCGATCGCTGCCTGGGCGCTTAGTTTGAGAGAGCTAGCTTGAGACCTTGTCCATGGCCTCAAGAACTTTGGAACCTGTCTTTAAGTTGGGAAGAAGATGCCTTCTGGCGTCCAGATTAAGCTCTTGAACCATGCCCAGGACATCGGCGGCGGTGGCCGGGGTTTTCCCAAGTCGACGGACAAGATAGATCACCTTCAGAAGATCCCCCTCAATGCGGGCGGCGTCGGAGGCAACCTCGGCGTCAAAGCCGAATTTTTTCTCCAGAGCGTCTCGGAAGGGTTCGGTGCTTGCCACGCGAGAGAACGGAGCGACTTCACGCTCATAGGGGCTCTCGCGATGGGTAATGTCGTCTCGTTCCTCCAAGTGGTCTTCGGCCCTCTCCAGGAACGTTACAAGGTCCTCCAGGTAGCCGTAGAGGTGCCGGGAGGCGAAGGACATGCTTCGGAAGGTGTCTCCAGCCTCATCTGAGGTGTCTGTCAGGTGGGCGGCGAACTTGAGCCAGCGATGAGATTCTTCGTACACATGCTCAAAATTCTTGGAAAGCGGTTCGGCGATCGCCCGAGACACCGCAGCATCCTGAAGCGTTTTCGACAGCATGGGCGCGACTCCACTCACAAGTCCCTCTTTGATGAGGTACCTTCGCGTTTTGGCAACGGTATCGTGCATAACATCTCCCCGCCGGTTTCGGGCGCAAACGAGCGTTCGCGCCAGTTCTCTCTCTGGCAACCTTACAGCCGCGATTTGAGACCTGTCCACCTGCTACACTTTGAATATGACCTATAAGAACGGCCCCATTCTGGGTATTGAAACATCATGCGACGACACTGCGGCGGCCATTGTCCACGAGGGCCGAGTTCTGTCCTCCGTGGTTTCCAGCCAAGAGGAGCACTTGCCGTTCCACGGCGTGGTGCCCGAATTGGCTTCTCGTGCTCATGCTCGATTGATCGGTCCCGTGGTTCAGGCCTCCCTTGAGAAAGCCTCCCTGGGGTGGAACGATCTGGGAGGAGTGGCGGCCACTCATGCCCCCGGCTTGATCGGGTCCCTACTCGTCGGTCTGACCTATGCCAAGGCGGCGGCTCTTGCGCGGGATCTCCCCTTTGTAGGAATCAATCATCTCGAAGCTCACCTGCTTTCCGTTTTGCTTAATGACCAGGTGGCACCTCCGGTGGTTGGGTTGCTGGCTTCGGGAGGCCATACGGAAATTGTGTTTGCTTCCAAATGGCACCAGTACGAAATCCTAGGGACAACCCGGGATGATGCAGCCGGAGAAGCTTTCGATAAGGTTTCGGTTCTATTGGGACTAGGCTACCCCGGAGGTCCAAAGATTCAGAAAACGGCCGAAACCGGAAACCCCAACGCAATTAAGTTTCCTCGGGCATGACTTGCCCCAGACTCTCTTGACTTCTCGTTTAGCGGTCTGAAAACAGCTGTGCGCAATGAAGTGAAGGGAAGTAATAGTCTGGGC
>JABDJR010000387.1 GCA_013003415.1 Candidatus Eiseniibacteriota bacterium
TGGTACACGCTCAAATGAGTTTGAATCAAAACGACGAAGCTCTCGTCACGGTGCAGAAATGGGTGAGCGTCGATAAGGAGCATCCCCAAGCGCAGCACTTGCTGGCCATTTTGGGCGGTGACCCCGAATACAAACGCGCGAGCAACGGCTATATTGAAGACTACTTTGATGGGTTTGCCGAAGGTTTTGAGAACACCTTGTCGCAGCTCAAGTACGAAACCCCAAAGCACATTGGAGAATTGCTTGAAGGGTTAGGGCTCTCGCCCACGACTCGAGCCCGGGACTTAGGTTGTGGAACCGGCCTCAGCGGTTCCGTCATGCAGCCCTACTGCGAAGTGCTTCACGGGATTGACCTTTCAGCGGGCATGCTCCGCATTGCCAAAGAAAAAGACATCTACCAAAAGCTCTTCAAAGCCGAACTCACCGACTTCTTGTTCACGGTCATTGAGCCCTACAACCTGATCGTATCCGCCGACACCTTGTGCTACTTTGGGGACTTGGAACCGGTGTTGAAGAACGCACATCGAGCGCTGACTGTCCCGGGAGATTTCGTATTTTCGGTAGAGAAGGGCGAAGCCGATACTCCCTACAAACTCCTTAGCTCCGGACGCTTCGCCCACAGCGAGTCCTATGTGCGCGAAACCCTTGCCCAGTGCGGGTTTCAGCCACCAACCGTTTCTTCGGTTAAGATGCGTGATGACGGCACCGAGCCGATCTTCGGTTACCTCTTCCACACTCGGAGGATCTAGTGCTCAAGACCATGAGCTATGAGCTTGCTTCTCGGCTCCGCGATACGTTTCAACAGTTGGAGTACTCCACCGAAGGTCTTGAAGCCATCTTTGGAACCGCAAGTCCTCCCCTAGACCAAAACCGAAACCGGTCTCGGTTTGAATACTTTCTGAACGAAGAAAACGCTCAAAACACTCTCATTCGATTGTTTTTGATGGGGGAAACCCTGCCACGAGACCGCGCTTACGATCTTTTGGGACAAGAGTGGATGGGCTTAGCGGGCGAGATCGGGCTCACTGCAGAAGATGGAGATCTTGTTGCCGCCACTCTCATGATCGTTCCCTACAAGAACATGCTCGTGGCCTCGGACTTCCCCATTAGCAGTGCCGTTCCGAAACCCGATGACTACGTCATTCCCTTAGGACCTAGCGCCTATTCTTTGTTCGACATGACGATTCGACGGCATAACCATCTGACCCTCGACTTGGGAACCGGTTGCGGCGTCCACGCTATTGCCGCCGCACGCCATAGCAACCGGGTTTTGGCCACCGACATCAGTCCTCGTTCTCTTGAGGTCACCAAATTTAACGCGGCTTTGAACCTGATGGACAACATCGAAACGCGGCAGGGTAGTTTGTTTGAGCCTGTATTCAATGATCGTTTCGATCTCATCGTTTCGAATCCGCCCTTTGTCATTGTTCCTTCGCAGAACTTCACCTATCGAGAAAACAGCCTCGAGCTCGACGGCCTAGCCAAGACATTGGTGCAGACCGCTCCGCGGAACCTTCGCGAAGGGGGCTACTTCCAAATGGTTTTTGAGTGGGTGCAAATCGACGAGCAGCCCTGGGAAGAGCGGCTGGCAAGCTGGTTTCAGTCCACAGGCTGTGATGCCTGGCTGGTTAAAACAGCTACCGAACACCCTTCCTGGTATGCCCACTACCGTTTGCGAGAGTTGGTTCAGAAGTCGGAAGCGGACGATGCCCGCATCTACGCCGACTGTATGAGCTATTACAACGAGCACAAAGTTACGGCGGTTCACGGGGGCATGGTGACCATGCGAAAGCGCGAGGGTAAGAATTGGCTCCGCGTTGAGACCATGCCCGACGGCGCCAGCGGTGAGTTGGGACCGAGCTTCCTCAAAGGCTTCGCCGCCCGCGACTTCATTGAGGAAAACGAAGATGCAAAGTTCCCGGCCACGCGCTTGAAGCTCAGCCCATCCGTAGAGGCTGTGCTTCACAGCCAATTCCGTGAGGGCTCTTGGGCCACGGGCAAGATCGATCTCAATCTTCGAGATGCCTTCCCGGTTTCGGTTGAGATGGACGGCTCCGCGGTGGAATTCCTTGGCGGTTTCGATGGGCAGCGCACTACCGGTGAAGTCCTCAACGCACTCCTCGGGCAAATTCCCGAAGATCAACGAGCGCGGGTAAAAAACGAAGCGCTCCGCATGGTGATGTCCATGGTAGAGCGCGGCGTTTTGGTTAGCGCATAAGTTAGGAAGCCGGTAGCTTAGAAGGCCCCGGAGTTAGTCGAACTCGTAGCCGAACTCCCCGTCGTTCACGACCACATGCACCTTTTCTAGCTCCTTACCCTCAATCAGGCGACTCAGGAACTCCTCGCTGATCTTGGGCAACATGGTATTGGTAACAATGTTGTCGATCATACGACCGCCACTCTCCAGCTCGGTGCAACGTTCCGTAATCAGCTTTACGACCGAGTCGTCATAAGTGAAGGGAATATCGTGGTTCTCCTTCACACGCTTCTCAATGCGACGCAGTTGAAGCTTGGTAATGGCTCCAATCATGTCCTCGCTCAAGGGGTAGTAAGGAATGGTGACCAGGCGACCCAATAGCGCCGCCGGGAACACCTTCAACATGGGTTCACGCAAGCTCTTGGCGATGCCTTCAGGATCGGGCATCAGCTCGGGATCCTGACACATGTTCATGATGAGATCACTTCCCACGTTGGAGGTGAGCAAGATCAGGGTGTTCTTGAAGTCGATCATGCGGCCTTCGCCATCTTCCATGACGCCCTTGTCGAACACTTGGAAGAAGATCTCGTGCACATCGGAGTGGGCTTTCTCGACTTCGTCCAACAGAACCACGCTGTAAGGTTTCCGGCGCACAGCTTCGGTAAGAATGCCGCCTTCTCCGTAACCGACGTATCCGGGAGGGGCCCCCTTCAAGGTCGATACGGTGTGCGCTTCCTGGAACTCACTCATGTTGATGGTGATCACGTTGTGCTCACCACCGTATAACACCTCGGCCAGAGCCAGGGCGGTTTCGGTCTTACCCACACCAGAGGGCCCGGCGAGCATGAACACTCCAATCGGCTTGTTCGGATTATCGAGCTTGGCCCGCGAAGTTTGAATGCGTTTGGCGATCATCTCCAGCGCGTGCTTCTGACCGATCACTCGCTCGTTCAGCGTGTCAGCAAGCTTAAGCACCGTTTCCAGCTCGTTTTTCACCATGCGACCTACGGGAATCCCCGTCCAATCACCAACTACGCTAGCCACGGCTTGCTCATCAACGCTGGGCAAGATTAAGGGCGTTTCGCCCTGAAGCTCGGCCAACTTGTCCATGAGAGGATTTAGCTCGGCCATGACCTTATCGCGTTCAGCGCCCTCAAGAGGCTTCTCGCCGCCGAGATTCTCAACTTCGGTCTCTTCTGCCGCTTCGTCGGCTGCCTGCTCTAAGGCGCTATCGGTCCCTTCCACCGTTCCCAAGCTTCCGCGAAGCTTGGCGCGTCGCTCCAGAATTTCCTTCACCAGCTCGCGCTCCTCGGTCCAGCGGGAGTCCAAGCCTTCGAGACGAGCTTTTTCCTCGGCCAGCTTCTCATTGGTTTCTTTTTCGCGCTTCGTGGTGTCGATCCCAATCGCGGCTTCCCGAGCGATAATTTCCAACTCCGTATTCAGAGCATCGATCCGCTTCCGGGAGTCATCGACTTCGGCCGGGACCGCGTGCTGGCTGATAGCCACCCGGGCGCTAGCCGTATCG
>JABDJR010000389.1 GCA_013003415.1 Candidatus Eiseniibacteriota bacterium
GGGTACACCTTTGCACTCACCCGGGTCGCTGGAAATGCGGGTCCCGGTTTGGGTGGAGACGAAACAGGTATCTTGCAACTCAGGGCTGCAGTCTCCTGAGTAGGTAACGTTGGTGGTGGCGGTAATCGTGTACGTGTCGCCATTCCGAGTACCTTCGAAGACAATGGATAGATTCTGGTCACACCCAGGGCCTGCCGGATTGGTCCCCGTGCAAGTCATGTTCATCGTGGTGGCGGTGGCACTGCCGGAACAGTTGAAGTCGACTTCAGGATCATCCTGGTTGAAAGATTCGCTTTCACACAACGTGTCGACAATAGACGTGGTGGTGAGGATTTCGCTGGAACCACAGAAGCGGCTGGTCGCTTCGATTTGCCAGATACCCACCCACTCCGCGGGGACGCTGCCGTCGTCGCCAAGGAACTGAAAGGGATTGAATTCAGGCTTTTCTTGAGCCTCGGCAAGAGTGGGAGCAACAAAGGCGAACGCGAGAAACAAACAAATAGCAATACGTGTCATGGCACCTCCTAAACGGGAACAATTTTTAACCCCAATCTGACCCGATTAAGCCGTTATGGCAGGCTTTTTGTCAAGATTCCCGAAACCTGAGTTAGGTCGTCAATATCGCCGTATGCTTAGTTAGGTCCGGACGAGGGGCGTTACGGCCCTGCGGGCTCCCCCTGGACAGATTCGGGCTCAGCCATGAGACTTACGGGCCCGAATCCACCGGGCCAAGGCCCCGGATAACCACCTACACGAGGATTTGAAGCCCATGATCACCCGCCCCTTAAACCTACTACTCTTTCTTTGCGTAACCACGCTGATGCTTGTTGCTCCGGCCATGGCCGATGACGACAAAAAGGAAGATGAGCCCAAAAAGTACAAGGACGTCATCACCGACGACGCCGAGACCGACGAGGGGATGTTCAAAGTGCATCGTCTCGACGGAAAACTGTTCTTTGAGATTCCGGAGAACCTGTTTGGGCGAGACATGTTGCTTGTCAGTCGCATTGCCAAGGTTCCGGCGGAGTTGGCCGGCGGCTTCATGGCGGCTGGACACAAGACGGGTGAGCAGGTGTTGCGTTGGGAAATGGTGGATGAAAAGGTCTTGGTCCGCAAAGTTTCCTTCGAGCGAGTTGCCGATGAAAACACCGCCATTCACAAATCGGTCGTGAACAACAACTTCTTTCCTATTCTGGCGAGTTTTGAGATTCAGGTTGAGGGCCCCAAGATGAAGGGTTCCAAAACCCAGGTCATCGATGTCACCGATTTCTATCAGGAAGACGTGCCCGCCATCAGCGGCTTATCTCAGTCCATTCGGAAGCGCTACAAGGTGAAGAGCCTCGACAAGAACCGTTCCTTCCTGAACTACGCGCGGGCTTACCCGGAAAACGTTGATGTTCGGTCCACTCTGACATTTAAAGCGGACGAGCCTCCCGTGGAATCGAACACCGAGACAATTTCCTTGGAAATGCACCAGTCCATGGTGCTGCTCCCGGAAGAGCCCATGCGTCGCCGCTACGCTGATCGCCGGGTGGGGTGGTTTACCTACGAAGAAGTGAACTTTGGCTTGGACAAGCAAAAAGCGGCCACGCAGGAGTTCTTGAGTCGCTGGCGCTTGGAGCCAAAAGATGAGAAGTCCTACGCGCGCGGTGAGTTGGTCGAACCCAAAAAGCAAATTGTGTACTACCTCGATCCGGGAACGCCGGAGAAATGGGCTCCCTACGTGAAGCAGGGGGTTGAGGATTGGAATGTTGCTTTTGAGACGGCGGGTTTCAAGAACGCCATTGTTGCGAAGGAAGCTCCCAACGATGAGGAATGGACGGGCGAAGACGTGCGCTACTCCGTGGTGCGATGGGCGGCCACAGAGTACCGGAATGCCATGGGGCCGAGCGTAGCCGACCCTCGAAGCGGTGAAATCATTGAGAGCGATATCGTTTGGTACCACAATCACATGAAGACCTATCGCAATCGGTTAATGCTGGAAACGGGAGCCTCCAACCCCTTGGCCCGTTCTCTACCGATTGATGATGAGCTTTTAGGCGAAGCCTTACGCCAGGTGATTGCTCATGAGATCGGGCATGCCATTGGCCTCCCGCACAACATGATTGCGAGCTCGGCCTATCCCGTTGCATCTCTTCGAGACCCGGGGTTTTGTCGTGAAATGGGGGTTTCGCCCTCGATCATGGACTACACACGCCAAAACTACATTGCGCAGCCTGGCGACGGCCTAGTGGGCTCTGACTACATCCGGCAGATTGGGCCCTATGATCACTACTCGGTGAATTGGGGGTATCGTTGGATTTCCGACAAAACGCCAATCGAAGAGAAGCCGATTCTCGATAGTTGGTTTCTGGAAAAAGCCGACGATCCTATGTATCGCTTTTCTCCGCAACGCGGTGGGTTGCCGGTGGATCCGCGAGCGCAAACCGAA
>JABDJR010000397.1 GCA_013003415.1 Candidatus Eiseniibacteriota bacterium
TTGCCCCACATGGTTCCCCATGACCCAGGCATCTCCCTCGCTCGCTCTCATCATGGTACTGAGAATGCGAAACAAGGTGGTTTTTCCGCCCCCGTTAGGACCGAGGATTCCGTAGATCTCTCCGGACTCAATGGTCAGAGACAAGGAACGCAAAGCTTGGTGTGAGCCGTAGCGGTGGGAAAGTTGTTGGGTTTGGATGGCCGCGGACACGGGAACCTCGAGATGCAGTTAGAACGGCACCTTGTCGATTGTCATTACCACAAGAAGAAGAGGAAGGTACAAGAGGGAGGCAACAAACACCCATCGGGTGCGGGTGACGCTAAGCTTTCGCGAAGCCCAGAGGCTGCATGCGAAGTACCCCAAGGAAATGGCGGCTGCGACGGCTCCGTAAACCCATCCCGTTGCTCCAAGCCAAGTGGGAAGGAGACTCACCGGAATGAGCAGCGCCGAGGTCGAAACCATGGCGATCCCAGTCCTTGTTCCGTTGGGATCAATGCTGGGGAGCATTTTGAAACCGGCTCGCGCGTATTCCTGTTTGAGTAGCCACGCAATGGAATAGAAGTGAGGCAACTGCCAGAAAAACAAAATCGCAAAAAGCGCCCAGCCGGTGGATCCCAAAGCTCCGGTAGCCGCCGTCCACCCACCCAGGGGAGGAAGGGCTCCGGGAACGGCTCCAACCAACGTGTTCAGGGTGCTTTTTCGCTTCAGAGGCGTATAAACAAACGCGTAACTCAAGAGCGTGACCGAAGCGATCACTCCGGTGAGGCCGTTTAAGAACAAAGTGACGTAGAGCACACCACCAACGCCAAGGACGGAGGCAAAGATGCCCGCCTGGAGGGGGCTAATGCGCCCCGTGGGAAGAGGGCGGTTGGCCGTGCGGCGCATTTGCGCATCGGGAGTGCGTTCAAAGATTTGATTGAGCGTGTTGGCTGCGGCGGAAACAAGAAAAGTTCCGAGCATGACGTGGAAGAGGCCAGTGAAAGAAGCGCCACTCGCCATACCCATCAAGAAGCCCACGGCCCCGGTCAGGGTGACCATAAGAGAGATGCGTGGTTTGCTCAGTTCCCAGTAACCCTTGATCTCACGCACGACCGCAGGACGGCTTCGTGAAAACGTTTCGGTTTGGGTTTTAGCGCGCATGTTCAAGAACGAACCTCAGTAAGTTAAGCGTTTTTTGTTCCGACGAATTTCCAACTTCGCGCGGTCAGAACAAAACTTGCCGCAAGCAAGACGGCACCTACGACCACATGGGTGGTGGTTGGATGCGTGTGACGGCGGGTCAGAATGATCATGGCTCCCAGAGTTAGCTGGGCAACCAAAAGCAAGATCATCAAAAGGGCGGGCCGGGTAAAGTCGGGTCGATGCTTGGCTGCCCTCATGGTCATGACCACGGTGACCAGAATCGCTAGGGACACTACCACGGCTCCGACTCGATGTGCATAGTGGGCCGCGATTTCTGGGGTGAAGCTAGGAGGGATGAGGCCCCCAAAAGCGAGGGGGAAGTCCGGAATGACCAAGGCGGCGTTCAAATGCCGGGTAAGGGCTCCCAATATGAGTTGTACAAAGATGAGGGCCGTCGTGACCGTGGCCCAGTAAGTCAGCCTCCGCGATGCCCCAAAGGGCTCGGACTCATTCCACCCTTTTGAAAGCGATAGGGCCATGAAGGTGACCACCAGCAGAAAGGCTTGGGCCAAACACGCGTGGGCGGCGGACACGAGGGTTGGGAGCTTCATGAGGACGGTGAGGCCCCCAAGGAGCCCTTGGATAATCACCATGACCAGAGCGATCCAGCCCAGCTTGCGGAGCTCCGAGCGGGGATCTCGCATCCAAAACCAAAAGGCCAGGATTACGGTTAGGAACCCAACCGCGGTGGCGACCATGCGATGGCCGTGCTCGTAGAAAACACCACCCTCCATAGGGGGCATGACTTGCCCGAAGGAGAGGGGCCAGTCAGGAACGGCGAGGCCCGATTCGGTGCTCTTGACCGCCGCTCCGGCCAGGAGCAAAAAGACAATGCTTAGGGTTGTGAATTGCGCAAAACGATAGAGGGAGGTGCGCGATTGCGGCACCCCTTCACGAAGTTTTGTGAGGTTCATGGGTGTCCTCAAGCCTTGGGTTGGCCCCAGGGCCTTCAAAAACAGGGTCGATTCCCCGACCGAGGATATAGATTAAGAGAATTCAGCCGGTCGCGGGTATTCAAAAGGGGGATAGTCGATATCGATCTCTTTTTGCGGCAAAGGGGATCGATTTTGCGGAGTCCCCAAGTCCGTGGTACACTAGTCCTTAGATCGCTGGGATCTGTCGATATATGGTTTTCGACGGGTATCCTGGGTGTTCAGGATACCGAGAGCTTATTGCTCTGCCCGGTCCAACCGACCGCAATTTCGCGGTCATTATTTGATCACTCCGGTATACAGATGCGCCCCGTGCGAGGGCACGAAGGATGACGCATCAAAGATTGGGGTGCCGCTGTACTGGCGGGGGAGGTATTGCCTGTGAGTAGTTGTAGCAATCAACGTGGGGGAGATACCCGTTAGGGACTCTCTCCCAACTATCTCTCGTCAGGGCCGGGGACTTGTCCCCGGCCTTGTTCATTCCGGCAAGAAACCTGCTTTTTTGACCACCCCAACCCCGCTTCCCGCTCCCTGAACTCCAAAGAGGTCCCGCATGAAAGTCGCGGCAGCCCAATTCGCACCCGTTTTCCTAGACACCCCCAAAACACTTGAGAAGATGGTCGCGGTCATCGACAAGGCCGCCGCAGCTGGCGTTCGTGTCTTGGCTTTTCCTGAAACCGCCCTGAGTGGCTATCCCGCCTGGTTAAGCGCCACCGGTGGGGCCCAGTTCGACAACCCCAGCCAAAAAGAAGCCTTCGCCGCCTACGTTCAAGCTGGAATATCGGTTCCGGGATCGGAATCCAAGGTGCTCTGCGAAAGAGCAAAGAAGCACAACATGTTTCTTTACGTCGGCTGCATCTCAAAAGCGAAAAGTGGCGGCAGTGTCTTTGCGTCCCTCCTTGGCATCCATCCTGAACGTGGCTTGGTGTCGGAGCACCGAAAACTTGTTCCCACCTACGAGGAACGTTTGGTGTGGGCGCGGGGAGATGGGAATGGTTTGCAGGTTCATGAGTTCGAAGGGCTTCGCCTGGGTGGGCTGAACTGCTGGGAAAACTGGATGCCTCTTTCGCGATTCGGTTTGTACGCCCAAGGAGAAATGGTGCACGTTTCGGTTTGGCCGGGAGCCTTGCCTTAACCGAAGACATCAGTCGGTTCACGGCCCGGGAGGGTCGCGTGTATGTGATCGCGGCTTCCGGGGTGTTGCGGCAAGACGACGTTCCATCCAGTTTCAAATTGAAAGATGCCATGTTCAACGGTGAGGAGC
>JABDJR010000422.1 GCA_013003415.1 Candidatus Eiseniibacteriota bacterium
GGTGACCACTCCGGAATGCTTCAAATCATGCTAAAAAATGACACTGGCCAAACCACGATGTCAGGAATTGTTACTCACGCGGGCGACCCGCGCATTGTTCTTTGGGATGGTTTGGCTGTCGATGCCAGGCCAAGCGGTGTCCTCATGGCCGTGCGGAACGAAGATGTGCCTGGCGTGGTTGGTTTCATTGGCTCCACTTTGGGAGAAGCGAAGATCAACATCTCGCAAATCTCCTGGGGCCGAAATCCGGATAGCGACGAAGCTCGAACCTTGCTCAACCTCGACAGCGCTCCTGAGGCTCTGGTCCTCGAGAGCATTCAGAAACACCCGGCCATTCAGTGGGCCAAGTTGGCACAGTTCGAATAGGCAAATCTTGACCGAGGGCACCCGCATTGCTACGATCTTGCGCGCTTTGTGCGGATCATTCTCTCGCGATTTGGGAGACGGGTTCGGGTGAAATTGAGTCTCTAAGACAGGAACTAGAATGCCGGTCTCCATGATCCTCGGCACCCAGTGGGGTGACGAGGGCAAAGGCAAAATTGTTGATCTACTAAGCGACGACGCCGATGTCGTGGTGCGCTTTCAGGGTGGCCCCAACGCTGGCCATACCCTCGTGGTCGACGGCGAAACAACGGTACTTCACTTAGTTCCGTCCGGCATTCTGCACCCCAAAACCGATTGTGTGATCGGGAATGGTGTCGTGCTGAACCTCGATGGTTTGTTCCAAGAACTCGACGAACTCAAGTCTAAGGGTGTGAACACAGAAGGTCGCTTGTGGATCAGTGATCGCGCCCACCTCATCCTGCCCGGCCATCGCGCGCTCGAAGCGCATGAAGAGCAGGGAGCCGGGGCGGTTGGTACAACGCTCCGGGGGATCGGGCCCGCCTACCGCGATAAGATGGCCCGTATTGGGGTTACGGTTGGGGAGTTCCTGAATAAAGAAGCTTTCCTTACCGCTCTGGCGCGACAGCGCGTTTGGCGCGAGCGTCTGGTGCCCTCTCTTCCCGAAGAGTCGATCGATCCGGATCAGGTCGAGGCGCAAATGGGCGTTTACCGAGACCGTTTAAAGCCGATGGTTCGCGATACCGGGTTGGCTTTGGTGCAGTGGGCGAAACAGGATCGAAGAATCCTGCTTGAAGGCGCGCAGGGCACCCTCTTGGACGTCGATCATGGAACTTACCCGTTTGTCACATCGTCCAACGCAAGTGCGGGTGGGGCGTGCACGGGGAGCGGCATCCCGCCTCGCATGATTGATCGCGTGCTGGGCGTTACGAAGGCCTACACAACACGCGTGGGCCTCGGCCCCTTTCCCACCGAGCTCGGTGGGGAAGAGGGGGAGAAGTTACGCGCAGCCGGGGGTGAGTTTGGTGCTACCACCGGTCGCCCGCGGCGCTGTGGGTGGCTTGATGGGCTTGCTCTGCGCCACGCGGTGCGAATAAATGGTCTCGATGGACTCATTGTCACAAAACTTGATGTGCTAAGTGGCTACGAAACGATTAAGATAGCCACCGCTTATCAGTGCGACGGTGAACTCCTTACAGAATTCCCGGCCGGGATTGGCGCCCTTGAAGGCGCTGAACCCGTGTACGAGAGCTTTCCCGGATGGTCGGAATCCCTCGATTCCATGCGCCACTGGGATGAGTTGCCACAGACGGCCCGAAACTTCGTGGCTCGCATAAAAGAAATTACAGACGTGCCCATTCATTGGGTTTCCGTCGGGCAGGCCAGGGAAGCGACCATTCCCGGGCCAAGCCTAGAAACCAAGGTTAGGGTGGGCCGTTAGCTCAGTTGGTAGAGCAGCTGCCTTTTAAGCAGCGGGTCGCTGGTTCGAGCCCAGCACGGCTCACCATTCTTACCTTGATTCCACAACTACAATTGGAGACTTCATGCGCATCGGGATTCTGGGATATCCCCAAAGCGGCAAGACCACCTTGTTCAACGTCCTTTCGCGAGCCCACGCTCCAACCGGTCTAGGAGCGGCGAGTTCGGGGGCTATTCAGATCGGGACGGTCCAAGTCCCAGATCCCCGTCTGGAAGCCCTCCGCGACATGTTTGAGCCCAAGAAGTACACGCCGGCGCGTATCGAGTACATCGATCTTGCCGGTCAAGCTGACAGTGGCCGCAACCAATCCGCCTTGCTCCCTCAGCAAATCACAAGCGCCGACCTCATCTTGCTTGTGGTACGTGCCTTTGACGATCCTGCGGTGCATCATCCCGAAGGCTCGGTTGATCCCATGCGTGATGTCTCAAACTTCACCGATGAGTTGTTGCTCAAGGATATGGCGGTTGTCGAAGGCCGCATCGAGCGACTCAAGAAGGCCAAGGGCACGGGAGCCAAAGAGGCGGTGGAAGAGCTTCCGCTGATGGAGCGCCTGCTTGAGGCTCTCGAGGCGGGGACGCCTCTGCGAGACATCGAGCTTCGACCCGAGGAAGAGAAGTCGGTTCGCGGTTACCAGTTCATCACCGCAAAGCCGCTTCTGGTGGTTTTCAATACCGGTGACGGGGAGGCCGCAGGAGCGGGTCTCGTGGAGAAGTACGCGGCGGGGAACAAGGTTTTAGCGGTCGAGATCAGCGGGAAAGCTGAAATGGAGATCGCGGACCTTGAGGGCGATGAGCAACGGGAGTTTATGGAGCTCCTCGGCATCACCAGCTCGGGCCTCGACCGTGTTATCGCAGCTTCGTACGGTCTGCTCGGTGTGTGTTCTTTCTTCACAGTGGGTACCGATGAAGTTCGGGCCTGGACCATTCCCGATCAGACTCCGGCCGTAGAAGCAGCTGGAGCCATCCACAGCGACCTCCAGCGTGGGTTTATTCGCGCAGAGGTTGTGGGCGGTAAGGAGCTTCTTGAGGTGGGGGGAATGTCTGCGGCAAAAGAGAAAAACCTTGTCCGCTTGGAAGGTAAAGAATACTTGGTCCAAGATGGGGACATCCTAAACATCCGCTTCTCAGTCTAGATGTCCCACATCTAGTGTTATGTGCGGCGCTGGTACTACACCTTGGGTTGTCCTGTTTTTTTGACAACAAGGTGGATTGACAGGTTCCACTTTTTCCCTCAAGTTTCCCCTCACGTTCGCCGAACTTCTTCTCTTGATCTGAGAAAAAGTAGGAAACACCGGCCTTGGCCCTGGTTCACAAGACCCAGAAGCCAAGTACCTTCAACATCTGGACGATTTACAAGTAATCGGTGTTGTCCTTTAAGGAATTGAACGAACGTCAGGACAGCCGGCAAGGCGGTGAGAACCGTTCGCTTAGGCTTATATGTTTTTTCAGGTTGTTTTAGTTGACAGAACTCCAGGGCAGCATGCTAGTTTGTCCCTGAATTTCTGGAAGACCCGACATAAGCGGTGTCTCTCGCCGATCGACTTTGGACGGTAGATCTAAGCGAGTTGCACCAATGACGTCTGCACACGAGCAATCGTGGTCAACGTCGGGTCCCAAACTGATTTCGTCCGATTGCAACGGGTTGATTTGGTTTGGCTGACAGTAGGGGGGGCATTCCCACCAGTGCAGACAGAAGCTTTCGGATGTCCGGTGAGGTCTGAAAGTCATGTCGGTTGCGCAGCCGTCACGGCTTGGGTCTTACGAAGGATCCGTCTTAACGTGCGGAAAGCTATAAAAAGAAAAATGTGATTGTTTTGAGCCGGCACCTGCGGCGTGCGGAAGCGTATTTCTACGCTTCCTTTTGCTGCTTGAGGGTGGAAGGTTATGGCGAATGACTCTGCATGGCTCTGCCGTGCGCTTAAAGAGGGTCTGCATTACCTCCTGACCAGTTGCCGGCTAGCGGAGTGTGTAACTGTGGCTGGTGCTGCGGTTGGCCGCTTCCCAAGGGTTTTCACGCGTTAGATAGCGTTCGTAGATCGTGCGCAAGTTTTAAATAGAGTCTCGGCTAGTTTCCTTTGAAGCTCTGCCGGGCGAGTATCAGAAAGAGAACAGTTGGATAGTTTTTTAGTCACATCACAAACTCTGAGTTCGGTTCGCAACCTGTACCGTGCAGGAGGAAATAGCTGTGGATTCTAATCCTAGAAACAGTGTGTCAAAGACTTCGGGCCTCTTTAGTCGTCTGACTGGAAGCCGAGGTACAGGTACGCGAAACAAGGAGGGAGCTCGAATGGACAGGAAGGGAAGATTTACCCTTGCATTCCTGATCGTCGCGGTATCCCTGGCACTCGTCGCCGCGACGTTGGTGGGTGCGCAGGTCCGTGAAGTATCAAAGGATGTTGCCGGGTACAAATCACAAACCCCGCTGGTATATGGGGCGGCTAGCAAGAGCCCATACCAGCTTGGTTTGACTGGCGATAATAAAAGGCCAGATGGTATTCCAAATGAACCCGCAATCGTAGACGCGGTGTTCTCTGCTCAAGGTGCAGGTACGGCTGACGACGTGCTTTTCCTTGTCTTTAACCAAGACATCGGATCAGCCGCGCTTGACTCCATCCTGTTCTCCTTTGGCGGAGCCATCGGCGACACGGTGGTCACAGCCACCGACGGTTTGGTATTTGCTTACCAACCAATGGCATTGGCCAACGGGCACTTTAACGTGATTGAGGTAACGGGGCTGGACAATCTGCCCATTCCGTTGACCACCGCTCACATGGTCGCCCTTCCAAATCCATTGGATTTGCCGTTTGCTGCCCGCAACGCTTCGCGGATTCCGGTAAAGACCGGTCCGGCGATTTCACGAATCGAAGTTTTTCGAGGTCTCGCTGGCGACTACGTAACAACCGCTGAATTTAACTCGGTAAGCGTGTGGTTCACCCACCGCATCACGGCTGGTGTCTCTTTGGCCGACGCGCGGCTTGATTTCACCTTCCCCGAGGCCGGCACTGCGGGTGCACCGCCAACAGCGATACATGCTCCCGACGCCAACCAAGTGGTTATCGTCTTCAACGACAACGACACTCAGGGTGCAATGCGTGAGGGCATTACTTCGATCCGCTTGGCTGGGGCGAATGTATTGTCTGGCCGCATTGATGATGGGGCTGGAGCTGTCACTGGACCGACCGAGCTGAGCTCGGATCCGCGCTGGCACTGTTCCATCAACGAAGGGCCAATCCTTCTCCGTGCATCCTTGAATGCACTGACTTCAACGGTAACCCTCGTGTTTTCCGATGATATCGATGCGAACACGGTGGTCACCCCGGGTGTTGGCACGTTTACTTTCGATGCAGGTTCTTACGCGTCCATCGCCTCCAACGATGGCGACAACGTCTTGACTCTGATCGGAGTAGCCGGCGCTCCCACGACCGTAACCCACTCCGTCTCTGGCGGTGTCCTTGATTACCAAGGTAATAGTTCTACTGGTCTCGGGGTTTCAATTTCCCTGATTACCCCGCCGATGATCATCTTGGCTAACCACGATGACAACGGTACCGATGCCTTGAACGATGACCGGATCACGGCATGGTTCGATGTGAACTTCTCCACCGCTCCGGTGATCGGAAACTTTGGCTTCCGTGGTTTTGACGGTTCGGGTGCCACCACGGCCCTTCCGGCCACTGGCAATCAGGTCCAGATCATCGATCTAACCGATGCTTGGGAGCAGGGTGATCGTCTATTCTTGGATAGTGCGACTCCCATCACCTATGACGGTGGTGCAAACGCCACGCCAGACTCTAGCAATGCATGGATTCGAGATGGTTCGGCTCCGCGCTTTGTTGGTTTAGCGACCAACGGAACTCTGACGGCCGACATCAACGATGTTGCCTTTGTGGGTATCGATGAGTTTGGCCCGCAAGACGATGGCTCCTATGCGCTCGTTTATTCCCGTCGAGTAATCGAGTCGCAGCCCGACTTCGACTTTAAAACCCAGAACCAGAACAACGCTGCTGTCTTGATCGACCCCTCCGCGGGTCTTCAGGGCATCGACCTCAACACCGAACTCGCGGTTGCTTGCGCCATCGACACTATGTCGACGGATAGTGCGGGCGACACGCTGAACGCCGGTGATGACGTGTTTTTCTGGGGTGTGGTTGTTGACAAAGAAGGTAACTGGGATCCCACCAACTGCTACCTCCTGGGCAGCTTGGTTGCTGGACCACTTGCCTGTCCTCGCGACACGCTTGTCAGCGACAACGATGCTATTCATGTCTACGGTGTGAGCCCCACCTCCGAGGGTCCCTACACCGAAGAGACGCACTTCATTTGCGGTGACGAAAACTCCGCTCCCACCGATGCCGATTCGGTTCGGGTTTACGCCGACATGGGTCGCGTGAATCTGCTGGGTTCGGCGGTTGTGAACGCCGATGGGTCCTGGGGACCGATCGAGTTGGCTAACCCGCTTGGTACCACGGTGCCGGTTCTTTGGGTGGTCAGTGTTCAGAACACCGGTGCTTCGGCAGTTGAGTCTTTCGACATCTGCCCCATTATCAACGACAACCTTGAGCCCACCATTGCTTCGGTCGAAGACCCAACCAATGCGCTTAAGTGCTACAGCGGTGGCGACACCCTGCGTCTGTTGATCGACGTTAACGATCCCGCCACGCCCGACGGCATTTTCCTCAACCCGACCGCCAAGAACGCGCTCATGCACGTTTGGGTCGACTTGACCGAATACGTCACGACGGCTGGTGCCGACTCTGTCGTTCTCGTTTCTCTCGGTGCGAACCGCGAAGATGATGACAACGACTGGATTGATGCTTCCGCCAACCCCACCTTCGCCGGCAACGGTGTTCGGGACTACCCCGAGCCCTTCGTTGATGAAGATGGAAACGGCGCTTACACCCCGGGTGAGACTTTTATCGATATCTCGGGTGCTGGTTACACCGACGGCGTTTACGACGGTGGTGATACCAACCTCGACTCGAATGACCCTGA
>JABDJR010000455.1 GCA_013003415.1 Candidatus Eiseniibacteriota bacterium
GGTGAGGACAAAGCCCACCACAATGGCCATGCGAATGAGAGGGGAAAAGGCTGAGCTGAACTGAATCGCACGCCGGTTGCTCTCTTGGTACCGCTGACTTTCCTCGGAAACCTGCTTGGACTCGAAAGCCTCGGAGGTGAAGCTTTTGATGGTGGCAATCCCACCCAGATTGTTGGAGAGCAGACTGTTTAAAGAAGCGACACGTTCGCGAACCGCCGCGTAACGGGGAGTGAGTTTTCTCTGGAACAGAAAAGACCCCCAGAGGATAACCGGGATGGGAACAAAGGCGTATCCGGCCACCCCAGGAGCCAGGCTGAAAAAGATGGCTCCAATCACGACCACGGTGGTGCCAACTTGAAGGAGATCGTTGGCGCCTCCGTCAAGGAACCGTTCCAGCTGATTGATGTCATCGTTCAAGATGGCCATAAGCTCACCGCTTGACCGGTCTTCAAAATAGGCAAGATCGAGGCGTTGAAGGTGGTTGTAGGCATCGATGCGAAGTTCGTGTTGGAGAGTTTGCGCGAGGTTTCGCCACATCACGGCGTAGGCGTACTCAAATACCGACTCTAATCCCCAAATGACGAGTGTAGCCACCGCGAGCAGAATGAGCTGTTGTTCCGGTGAAGAAATCCCGAGTCCGGCTAGGATCGAGTCCTCTTGTTGCACGACCACGTCCACCGCGGCCCCAATCAGCAATGGGGGAGCAAGATCGAAGATCTTGTTGAGGATGGAATAGGTGATGGCCGTGGCTAAGCGTCGCCGGTGGGGTCCGGCGTAGTGAAGCAGTCGGCGAAGAGGGTGGGTTTGTTTGCTCACGCGCTTACGATACGCTATCCCTAGTTTCTGAGCTACCGTTTGCAAGAAGGACTGTTCGTGAAGACTCCGTTGTTTTGGGGAACATCATCATTCTCGAGTAAGGACTGGGTCGGGCCTTTCTATCCACCCGGCACCAAGGCCAAGGAATACCTGGCCCTCTACGCCAAGCAATTTCCCTCCGTAGAGATTGACTCGACCTACTACGGGGTTCCGCGAGAAAGCACGGTCGATCTGTGGCGGGAACGGACCCCCGAAGGCTTTGTCATTTCTTCAAAGTTTCCCCGGGAGATTGTTCACGGTGGTACCGGCGCACGACCCAATGGGGAAACGGTTCTATTGCCTGAGGCAACCTACGCGGTTCGGGACGAGTACCTCTCCGTCATGAGTCGGCTAGAAAATCGCCTTGGACCCATGGTGCTTCAGTTTCCCTTCTTCTCTCGTGACGTGTTTCCTCGAACCCAGCTGTTCATGGATCGGTTGCACCAGTTTCTAGCCGATCTTCCCTCCGGGTTCCGATATGTCGTTGAAGTTCGCAACAAGCACTGGGTTTCCGCCGATTTAGCGGAAATCTGCCGGGAGCATGAAGTCGCCATGGCCTTGGTCGATCAGGGTTGGATGCCCCACGGGGATGAGGTCGAAAAGAGAATGGATCCGGTTACGGCTGACTTTTCCTATATACGGTTGCTTGGGGATCATAAGGCGATCGAGCGGATCACCAAGACCTGGGATAAGGAAGTCATTGATCAAAATGAGCGCCTTCAGCGTTGGGCAAGCCTGATTCGGCGATTGCTGGATCGGGAAGTTCCGACGTTTGTCTATGTCAACAATCACTATGCGGGTCACGCTCCGGCAACTTTGAGACGCCTCCAGTCGCTGGTTGAGAGCAAAAAGCCAGGGATCCCCATTTGATTCAAGTGCCGAAATCCCCTATACTTACTGGGCTGCAACCTGTCCTATGAGCTGTTCCCGCCCAGTTGATACTTGAGGCGTTCCGGCGACGCCTAGCTTGTATTTGATAGCTCTAAATGCCAAGGACTAGAGCCGACCACTAGGAGACGACACCATGATGCGCCGTGGGTTCCTGTTCCCTCTTTTAATGGGGATGACTCTGCTTTTCGTGCCACTTGCTCAAGCAGACAAACAGTTTGAGAGTCCGCATGTTCATCCTATTGAACTGTCTCCGGACGGCACCAAACTATTCGCAGTGAATACTCCAGATCACCGCCTTACCGTTTACGACATGACAAGCGGCTCTCCGGTTTTGTTAACCGAGATCCAGGTTGGAATGGAACCTAGCACCGTGCGTGCTCGGTCAAATACCGAAGTCTGGGTGGTCAATCACATCTCGGACAGCATTAGCATCATTGATCTCAACACTATGAGTGTGGTGAAAACGCTTTTGGTCGGAGACGAGCCAACCGATGTGGTTTTCGCGGGATCTCCGGAAAAGGCTTTTGTCTGTATGTCGCAGCTCGATTTGATTCGTGTCTACGACACGACGAACCTTGCCGCGGCTCCGGTCGACATTCCGCTTGATGCTTGCGATCCCTTTGCGCTTTCTTTGTCTCCTGCGGGCGACAAGCTTTATGTCGCTTCTCTTGATAGTCAGAACAACACCACGATCGTTCCCGAGGCAACGGTCGACAGCACCTTAGGATTGCCGCCGCCCTCACCGCCAATGGACACAACTTTAGCTGCCGCGCCTATGGTCGGGCTGATTGTGCGTCATGACGGCACCAACTGGCTCGATGAATTAAATCGAAGTTGGGACCAATATATTACTTACGAGCTGTACGAC
>JABDJR010000708.1 GCA_013003415.1 Candidatus Eiseniibacteriota bacterium
AACTCGGGCTCAGCGGATCTCTACGACGTTACCGTTACAGAGTTCCCGCCGTCGGGTCTCAGCATCTCCCATACGAACTTTGACAATGTCAATGTGTCGGAGTCGATCAACGGCAATGGCATGGTGTGGCAGATCAGTAGCCTACCTCGAGGTTCCCGCGAGGAAATCCGCGTGACCTTCGAAGCCTCGCCAACCTTAGCTTCTGAACTGGAGCTGGATGGTGACACCGGCGCTGTGAACAACCAAGTGGAAGTCTCTGGTCGCACCAAAGACAACTTTGCCGTGAGCGACACCGACTTTGAGTCGCTTCCGATTCGGTTGGAGCCTTCCGCGATTCAGATTCTAAAATGGTCCGACTTTACCGGCGAAGCAGCCTACAAGGGTTCTGAGGTTGGCTATCACCTGTATGTCGTGAACACGGGCGAACAAGCCCTCACGAACGTCAACGTAACCGACTTGCTACCGGCAGCGCTGGACTATGCGAGTGCGGATATTGCGCCTTCCTTTGTTGGTCCCGATGTCAACGGAAGCGAAAGAACTTCCGTGACCTGGAATGTGGGCGACCTCTACCCACAAGAAGGCTGGGAAGTTTTGGTGATCACCAAGGTGAACACCACCTTGTCCAGCTCCAGCATGTTGAGTAACCGGGCGGTTTCCACGGGTACCGATGAAGCGGGGCTCATGGTGCGCGATGAGGATATCTCCGATATTCGTGTCGTCCTGCCAAACCTTGCGGTTGAGAAAACCGCAGATCGCAATGAAGTTCGACCCGGCGGAGAAATCACCTACCAGGTGACCTACTCCAACCCGGGCGATGTTCCGGCCACCGCGGTGGTGGTGACGGACGAACTTCCTCCCCACACGACCTACGTTCCTTTCTCAGCCAGCAACGGCGCCTTCTATCAAGAGGGAACCAATACGGTTGTCCTGACGGTGGGTAAGTTGGAGCCGGGCGAAGTTCGTGTCTTCCGTTATCAAGTAACGGTTCCCGAGGATGTTGAAACGCCTGTGTGCATTCCTAACGTGGCCCAAATGTTCGCCGACGGCATTGATGCTTCGGTTTCGGATACGGCTTGGGTTTGCATCGACGAAATCGAAGCGTCTCTTCAGAAGGCCGTAAGCCATGCCGTGGCTTCTCCGGGCGACACGCTGACCTACACCTTGAGCTACGAAGTGACAGGACCGGGGAGCCTTACCAATGCGGTGATTGAAGATCTTATCCCCGGCTTGACCGAGTATGTCCAGGGATCAGCCGAAGGAGCCTTTTACGACTTCGGCTTGAGGTCTCTCCGCTGGGAGCTTGGTGATCTTTCGGTCGGCGTTTTCGGATCGGTGACCTATCAGGTTGTCGTTACCGAAGAGGCTGAAGAAGGCGACCGCATACCCAACGTAGCGGAACTTTTCGCGGACAATCGGGATGACATTGAAAGTAACGAGGTGGTCACCATCGTACCGGGGCCGCGGATGCTCGATATTCAGAAACGAGTCGACACCGAGTTAGCGAGCCCTGGCGACACGCTTACCTTCACCATGGACATCACCAACGAAGGCGATCGTCCTCTGGCCGAGGTTCTGGTCACCGATGCGGTACCGGCGGAGATTTCCTATCTTGAAGGAACCGCTGGAGCAGGCACGTTTGTCGACGGCATCCTAACCTGGAATCTGGGCACCCTGCTTCCGGGAGACACGCAGACAGTTAGCTTCCAGGGCGTGGTTCTAGAAGGTACCGCGAGCGGAACCTATATTGAAAACACGGCCATCGCCTCGGCCGAAAGTGTGGCCGAAGCAGTCAGTAACCTGGCCGTTACGTTGGTCTTGTACACCGATCTCGATATCGAGAAAAAGGTGGATCGACCGGAAGCGAGCATTGGCGACCAGGTGGGATACACGGTGACCGTGACCAACCGAGGTAATGCGCAAGCCTCCGATGTGAATCTCGACGATACTCTGCCCGAAGGCTTTGGGTACATTGCAGGTTCCTCGGTGCTGATGTCCGATGGCTTGGAGCTGTTCATTTCCGATCCCGTGGGCACGGAAGTGTTGCGCTGGAGCATCGGAAACCTGGCTCCTCAGGCGTCGGTCACGCTGACCTATGATGTGCTGGTGACTTCGGAAGCGACCGAAGGCTCGCATTTGAATACGGTGGTAGCGACGGCAACCGATGTGGACGGGTCACCGATTGAAGAAGGCCCCGCCGAGGCGGAGGTTCGCGTACAAACTCCAAACTTGGTGATCACGAAGGTCACCCCCGAGCGTTCGGTTGAAGAAGGAAGCTTGGTGCTCTACACGATCACCGTGCAGAACCCTTCGAAAACCGAGGCGCGGGACGTGGTGATCGAAGACCATGCCCCGGCCGGATTCATTGTCATGCCGGGAACCTCATCACTCAATGGTGAGGCGGTGGACGATCCAACCGGCTCAAACCCCTACATGTGGCCGGTGGGCACGGTGGGTCCGGGCCAAGACAAGGTGCTCCAATACACCATGATCGCGGGTCTCAATGCGGCTTCCGGTGTCGCAGCCAACGTGGCCTTTGCCGAGGGAGTGGATCCCTTGGGCGGCATACTCCGCGCCGGTCCGGCTGAAGCTCGGGTGAACGTGGTCCGCGTGGACCAGGTGTCTCGCGTTCGCGGTTGGGTTTACTTAGATTGTGACGGAGACGGCGAACCGGACAACGGTTCGATTGAAAACTCCGGCGTGGCAGGTGTTCCGATTCTTCTTGAAGACGGGCGCCGCGTGGTGACCGACGAAAACGGCGAGTATCTCTTCTTCCCCATGGCGGCTGGAGACCATCTTGTTCGAGTCGACCAGTTCAAACTGCCGATCAACGTGAGGGTCCAGGGCGAGTCGCACCGATTCTTCTACGCCTTGGGTGGTGGTGAAGCTCGAGTCAACTTTGGTGTCTGTATCGACGAGTCGCCCCAGGCGGTTCTGAGATTCAGCAAGAGTGTTGACGAGCCGCATATCGCCGCGACTCATCGTCAAGGTTCACCGGAGCGCTTTGTTCTCGAGGGCATCAATTTCGATACCGCGAAAGCGAGTCTCCGTCCTTCGGCCGATCAAGTGTTGACCGATGCGGCGAATCGATTGAAGGAAAGTCCGAACGCCGTGGCTCGGGTAGAGGGTCACACCGACTATCGACCTATCAACACTCCCGAGTTCGCTAACAACTATGAACTTTCCGTTGGTCGAGCCAGCTCCGTACGAGGAGCACTCATTCACCGCCACGGTATTGATTCCGATAGGCTGTCGATTGTGGGCTATGGACCAGACAAGCCTCTAGCGACCGGTAGTGACGCCGCCACCTTGCAGAAGAACCGTCGGGTAGAGATTTTGATCTTTGACTCTCCTGAGCAGGCTCTTGAGTTGGACGGCTACCAACCGCAACAGGTGGGCTATCAGCTCACCGCCGTTTACGCGGGTCCGGTACGCATCGACGATGTGAAAGTCGTGGATACCATGCCCGAAGGCTTGGAGTTTGTGTCTGGCTCGGTTCGCATTGACGGCGTGGCCATGAAAGATCCCAAAATGACGAGCGAAGCTGGCCAAGGCACCACCTTGCATTGGGATCTGGGCAGTTTCGAGGGTGGTGTGCAACGGGTGATCCAGTACGATGCTCGCATTGTGTCGCTTCCTGAGGATGAACCCTTGGTTAACGAAGCTAAACTGTTGTGGCTCGATGCCAACGGTCAGACGGTTACGACTGAGGCCGCTGGCGCTGCCATTCAGTTGAAGGGTGGTCGTCGAGAGCACGGAGTGCGGTTCACGCTCGACGATGTTCTGTTCGATACGGCCAAGGCCGATCTGAAGCCCGTGGCCCGTCAGCGTTTGGCCGAAGTGGTGCGGACTTTGGAGTCCGTCAGCAATGCCAAGGTGGTGATTGAAGGGCACACCGACAGTCGAAAGATTGAGTCGAGAGAGTTCCCGAACAACCAAGCCTTGTCTAAAGCACGAGCCCGCAGCGTTCGCGACTATCTTGTGAGTGAAACCGACCACATGAAGTCCGCGTTCAACCTAAAAGGATTCGGACCGAATCGCCCCGTGGCCTCGAACCGAACTCCGGAGGGACGTCAGCGGAATCGTCGCGTTGAAATCGTGATCACCGGGATGTCCGACGAATGGATCGAATCTGAACTTGGATCCCTTTCCGGAACCAACGGACTGAATTTCAGCGCCGAGGTCGAAGTGTGGATCAACGCCGACGGGACGCTCGTGGTTTCGGATCGCGATTCACCGAGGATTAACGTCAACGACGAGTAGAGTATTGAGATCGACACAGTTATTGTAGGGGTCTTGGCAACGGTCCTCGCGCGAGAACCTGCACCGGTACGCCATTTCCGATGGCGCTGCGGAGTGTTGCTACGACCCCTACAACAAACTGTGTCATCCCAACACCATTACCAGGTTGTTTGGCGCTCTAAGCGGTGACCAGGGGCTCCGAAATCATCGAGGCCCAAGCCGTGCCATCTTCCGAGCGGCGCAGGAGTGCGGTGCGGAGGAGGTGGATGGGCTCCAGGTCCGCCGTTCCACCTAAGAGTTCCGCTGCGACTTCTTCGGGGCGAGCGTGATGCTCCTTGATGAGCAAGCGCACACCTAGGAAGGACGCGGGGGTGTCTTCCCAGAAGTTTGCCGGGCCCTCGTCAAGAACCCAAAGGGCATCAATCGCGGGACGAAGGTCCACCGTTTTGGGCTTACGCTTGCGAATAACATCGCGAAGAATGTTCCCGCGCGACAGAAGTTTCCGCGAGAGCGCCTCTAACTCATCCGCACTCACCCCAACATCCTGCAACAGGGAATGGGGGAGGCAGATGACGTATTCGGCGGCTTCAAGCGCACGGGAAAGCTTGCGGTCTTGCTCCCCAAGCTTCATGACGCCGGTGAAATCTAATCCGTTGGGAGCCACGGACTGAAGCTCGGTGGCCATCATCTCAGGATCCAAATCTTGAGTCAGGCTCACATCGACATACTCTTCTTGGCTGTGCACGCCCAAAGGAAGGGGTGGGGAGAACTCCATGATGGGCTTCGGATGGAAACCTTCGGAATAGTAGGCTTTGAAACCCGCTCGTCGCATGACCCGCGGCAGGGTACGGACAAAGTCGAGGTGCCCGGTTAACGCAGAAATGCCATGCTTGGAAAACCGTAGGCGGTAGCGATACTTCTGTCCTTGGTCAAACTTGGGAGGTTGGTTCTTATTCTTGTCATAGGGGTTGGATTGGGGTTGGGAGACTTCATCCTTCGCGATCGACTTAGCCAACTCAGTAGGCGCAGTTGCCATCTCGGTGGTGACCTCAACCAAGGGTGAGGACTCCGAAACCACTTCAAGATCGCCTGCGTCGGCCTCCCCAACATCAGCCGCTTCCGCATCGTCCAAACTTCCCTTTGGCTTTAAAGCTTTGAGCTTGGTCAAAAACTCGCCACGTTCGTCCCGCATATCCGTCATATCGCAGGTCACGCCGCAGTGATAGCAAACTAAAATGCGCTCATCAGCCTCGTGCTCTTCAAGGTTGGTGTGATGCACCTGGGCACCCACCGGTTTGCCGCAAGGCGGTGACAACTTGTCCTTCAAAGAACGTCGGTAGTCGCGGAGCAGAAACTTCTTCTCGACCTGAATATCCAAATGGTCCCAGGGAAGATCTGCATCGACCGGAATGGTTCCGGTGAAAGCTTCGTAGGGAATGTCCTTGTTCTCTTCGAGAACCGAAACCCATTCTTCCCACTTCAGGTGCTCGTCCCAGGAATCGAAACGCGCGCCTCGGTGCCAAGCGCCCTCAATGAGATCAGCCATACGACGATCACCACGTCCCAGAATGCATTCCAAATAAGACGTGCGCGGATCGTGGCGTCGAAATTCCAGCCGGTAACGACGTGAAAGGTCCTTCAGGTAGTCCTGCTTCTTCTCGATGATGTCGACCGCGTCCATGGCCACCCACTGGAAAGGCGTGTGAGGCTTTGGCACATGGGAAGAGACCGACACGGTCACCCCGGCATTGCCTTTGTGATAGTTCCGACCGATATTCTTCATCCGTCGGCCGGTCTCCATGATGCCTGCCACATCTTCTTCGGTTTCGGTGGGCAGCCCAATCATGAAGTACAGCTTCATGCGACGCCAGCCACGGCTAAAGACACGATGGGCCGTGGTGTCGAGGTCTTCGTTGCTAATGTTTTTGTTGATGACATCGCGCATGCGCTGCGTCCCCGCTTCGGGGGCAAAAGTCAGCCCATTGGCGCGAACGGATTTGATCTCATCCAAGGTATCTTCGTCGAGGCCGTAGGCGCGAAGGGAAGCCACGGAAAGAGAAACCTTCTCCGGACGCAGCTTCTCCATGACCCGTTTGATCAACGGAGAAATGCAAGAGTAGTCTGCCGTCGAAAGCGTGGTCATGCTTGCTTCGTCGTAACCGCCCTTTTCAATGGCAGAGACAAGGGTGTTCACAATGTCTTCGGGGTCACGCTCACGAACCGGTCGGTAAATCATGCCCGCCTGACAGAATCGACACCCTTCGGTACAACCGCGGGCGATCTCAACCGACATGCGGTCAAAAATGGCTTCGGCCGCCGCCACTGGGCTGTCATCGGGAAAAGGAAACCGGTTGATGTCTTCGAGAATGACGCGCTTCGTTTTCTCAGGCACGCCTTCGTGCAAGGGTTTGTCCACAAGCACAAAACCGGTGCGATCGTCTTTCCGCGAACCGTAAAGCGCCGGGCAGTAGAGCCCACCAAGTTTGGCCAAAGCAACAAGGGCTTCGGTTCGGGTGGCTCCGGCATCTTTTTGAGCCCGATAGACTTCTAAGAGCTCAGGAAGTTTCTCTTCAGCGTCTCCAATGAGGAACACGTCAATGAACGGAGCCATGGGTTCGGGTTGGGTGGCCGTGGGTCCCCCGGCAATAATCAGAGGATGCGACTCGTCGCGATCGGCCCAGCGGAAAGGGATTCCCGACAAATCCAACATCGTCAGAATGTTGGTATAGGTCAGCTCGTACTGAAGCGAAAACCCAATCACGTCGAAGTCCGTGAGGGGTCGGGCCGTCTCCAAGCTCAGCAAGGGCAATTTTCGCTCGCGAAGCTCTTTCTCCATGTCCACCCAGGGACAAAAGACCCGCTCCGCCTGCATGCCATCATGCTTGTTGATCAAGCTGTACAAAATCTTGGTTCCCAGGTGACTCATACCAATGTCGTAGACATCGGGGAAGGCCAGGGCCAGGCGCACCTTCACATCGGCATCGTCTTTTACGATCTGGTTGTATTCTCCGCCCACGTAACGTGCGGGTTTCTCCACATGGTGTAAGAACGAAGCATACGGATGAGTAAAGTTCGGCAAGCGTTGGCCTCCTAAAAAACACGGGTTCCAATTTGTGGAGAAGGAGCATATCAGATCTGGCGGGTCCTTTTTCGACTTCTGGGGACCACTCGGAGCTCATCGAGGCAAAGGAAAAGGGGCGAACCCTTTCGGATCCGCCCCTGTCAAACCCGGGTCTAAGACGCTAAAAACTAGGACTTTGCGAGGATGGCGTTCTGAGCCTCCACCACTTTGAGGCGCTTTTCAAAGACCTCTTTCTCTTTGTCCGTGGCGGAAGACTGGCGATTGGCGGTATCGATCTGAGCCTTCAAAACCTTGGTCTCGAGGTCGCGAACTGACAATTCCAGCTTCTGAAGTTTGGCTGGGTCAGCGGTCTCGCCCTCATTCATCAGTTCCATCCATTGTTTGCGCTTGGAGATCAGATCGAGTTCTCTATCCAGCGCTTTCATATGGCTATCCGCTACATGCCGATAGGCATCGGCTAACTTAGCCTCGGTGTCGCGCATCTCTTTGCGCTTTTCCAGGAGCTTCAGCTCAAGCTCCTTGGACTTGATATCAGCCTCGTATTTGATCTTTTCGGCTTCTTTTTTCTCTTTCTCGGCCGCCTTCTTCTGGGCCTTCACCACCTCGATCTCTTTCTTTTTGATATCCATTTGGGTTTCCATTTGCGACTTAGCGTCTTTGGCCATTTTTTGGCCGTCTTGAGCCCGGGAGCGGAACTCGCGGGCGTCATCGCGTTCGCGCTCCACCTGACTCTTTTCGCGAGCCGGAACTAAGCTGATGAAGGTGGCATCATCAGCAGAGGGGGCAAGAACTTGGGTGAGCGGTACCGCCTGAGCGGATTGCGGGCTGGGTACGCTCAGTACACCGGCGAGGACTGTAAGAACGAGGGCGTTCTTAAACATAGAAGAACCTCCAAAAAACTCAAGAAAATGACAATGGCCCCTGATAGGGAATTATCGCGGGGGCAAAGTAAAACACGTCGGGGAGCTGCGCACAAAGCTGGTTGGCAAGCGAATCGCCTTGAGCGGTTAACCCCCGACGCTAAAGGATCTCTGGTCATGACCCTCTATGAAATAGACCATTAGAACGAGGCAGATGTCACATCGAATAGGGAAAACCCTTTAAAAATAGCCGTTTTTGACCAATAATCTAGATTCAGATCTTGTCAAAAGCGCTTTTTTCAGGTCATGGTTAGCCGTCGACCTGGAAAATCTCAATCGATCAAAGGGGGGAGTCCATGCGTTTTTCTAAGTTTGGAATTGCTGTGTGTTTTGCGCTGTCTGTTTTGTTGCCGGCCTGTGCGGGGAGTGGGTCCGGGTCCAGTGCCGCAAGGTGGGATGCGCTCGGCTCTAGGGTGGTTCATGGAAAGCAGGATCGCGATGTGATTGGTGTCCCAAGAAACCAGGGGCCCTACCGCAAATTGAAAGTGGAAGTCAAAGGCAGCGCCTTACACATGCACAACATTGTGGTGCACTTTGCAAACGGGCAAAAATACTCTCCGGATTCGCGTTTAATTTTCAAAAAAGGTAGCCGAAGCCGTACCATCGACCTTCCTGGGGACAGTCGCTTCATCAATGAAATTACGTTTCGCTATTCGAATCTGCCCGGAGGGGGTAGAGCCACCGTCAAAGTTTTTGGGCGGTAGAAGGACCGAATGATTCAAAATCTTCTTAGTTGGTTACAGAGTCAGGGGTTGTCCGATCCCCTGGCTCCCATTTTGACGACCGCGGCTGCGGTTCTTGTGGTCGCAATCCTCGCGGTCATTGTCAATTTCATTGCTCGCAACATCATTCTTCGAGTGCTTAGCGCACTCATCCAGAGGTCTTCCGTAACCTGGGATGATGAGTTTGTAAGCAATAAGGTTCTGGCTCGCCTATCCCATCTTGCCCCCGCGTTTGTTATTCACCTTCTCGCTCCCACGGCCCTTCAGCTCTACCCGTCCTTGGTCAGCGCGGTGCGCACCATGGTTTTGGTGTATCTCGTTATCGTGGGCCTGTCCGTGTTCAGCGGAACCATGAATGCCTTTCTGGCGATTTACGAGCGGTTCCCCATATCACGACGCGTTCCCCTGAAGATTTTCGTTCAAGTCTTGAAGGTCGTTATCTTCTGTCTTGGCGGCGTTTTTATTCTGGCGAGCCTGATCGGTAAGTCGCCTCTGGTCTTCTTCAGTGGTCTCGGAGCGTTCACCGCCGTTCTTATTCTCGTGTTCAAGGACACGATCCTTGGCTTTGTGGCCGGCATTCAAATCATGGCGAATAATTTGGTTCAGCGCGGGGACTGGATCGAAATGCCGAAGTATGGGGTCGATGGAGACGTCATCGATGTCTCTTTAACCACGGTTAAGGTCCAAAACTGGGACAAAACGATTGCCGCCGTCCCGACCTATTCCCTGATTTCCGATTCTTTCCGCAACTGGCGAGGCATGAGCGAATCCGGCGGTCGGCGGATCAAGCGCTCCATTGCTTTGGATATGACCAGCGTCAAGTTATGCGACGAGGAGATGATCGATCGGTTCAAAGGGTTTGCTCACATCAAGGGCTATATTGAGGAGCGGGTGGCCGAGGTCGACAAATGGAACAAGGAACACAATGTTGATATGAAGGTGTTGGTGAACGGTCGGCGGTTGACCAACCTTGGAACCTTTCGAGCCTATGTTCTTGCCTACCTGCGTAACCATCCTCAAATTCATCAGGACATGACGCTTTTGGTCAGACACTTGGCACCTTCCGCCCAAGGGCTACCCATCGAGTTTTATGTGTTCAGCAAGGATCAAGCTTGGGCGAACTACGAATCCATTCAAGCCGATATCGTCGACCACTTGCTGGCAGTGATACCCTTGTTTGATCTTCGAGTTTTTCAGACTCCCTCAGGTTCAGATTTGAGCCATCTTGCTGAAGGGTTTGCTGGGGCTCGCCAACCCTAGGGTAAGGAACCGGCTTTGAGCACCATCGACTTGACCCTTGCAGAAGAAGCCTACAAAGAGTGCGAAAACGTCCTTACGATTCGCACCGGCCCTTTCATTGATCGTCTAAACAAAATTGAGGATCGAACCTCTCGTCGGGCCATGCAAATTACCTATGCGTCGCTTCGCATTCAGGGGCCCCTTTCGCTTATGCGCCCCTTTGGGCGCTCACGAACCCCCGACCAGGCGCTCCAATCGATTCGCGACTGGACCGATGGGGTACGTCTGAGTTCGCAGGGTCAACCGAAGACGCCTTTTCAACACGCTCTGGCCGACACCATTGAGCGATTCAATATCCCCATGGCTCCTTGGGTGAGTTTGGGGGAGGGGTTGACCGCGCTTGTAAACCAAGAGCCGGTCGACGATGTGGCGACGTTTCTCTTGCGCGGACGCCAACTGGCTTTACCTCCAGCTAATGTGTTTTTTCGAATTCTATGTTCTAAAAAGGGAACCCGTCGCTATCACTTAGCTCGTGAGATCGAAATTGAAGAGTTGTCTCATGACCCAGCCCTCTTTGCCTATTGTGTGGGTTCCATGGCCGACATCTTTCGCGAGCTAGATCACACCAGCCCACCACGATCAAGCTTGCCCCGACAGCTTCTGGAACGGCACGGCTTAGATGTCGATCGACTCCTAGAGATACGTAACACAAACGAGCCCACGCAGAACTTCGTCAACCTCATGCATGACCTCACCTTGTTTGGCTGGACGCTCTACGAAAGTGGAGTTTCTAAAATCACCCAGGTTGCCCGACACTTGTCCCCCCAGGCCATTCATCACCTAGACCGGTTTCTAAACCACTACAAAGTGGTGCTGCAACAAATGGAAAAGGCAAGGTTCTCCCCATCGGTCTGCGACAACGTAGCTCGAAATCTAGAACCGCGTTTGGTTGCGCTCCCCGAATCCGCAGAACCAGGAAACGCCGGGTGAAAGACCAGGCCTGGTCTCTCGCGATTGACATTGGCGGAACGTTCACGGATTTGGCGCTGCTTGATCCCCATGGAAACGTGATTACACACAAGATCCTGTCGACCCCCGACGACCCCAATCGCGCTGTGCTTCAGGGGTGCCAAGAGATTCTTCGCGGGCTTTCGTCCCCCTCTGTAGATCGCGTCATTCACGGAACCACGCTTGTCACCAACGCAATTTTGGAGAGGCGAGGAGCGCGAACCGCCCTCATGACAACTCAGGGCTTTCGAGATGTTCTTGAAATCAGGCGGGAAGGCCGCTACGACCTCTACGACTTGAAACTTGAGTTTCCGGAGCCGCTGGTCCCAAGGGATCGCCGATTTGAAGTTCGGGAGCGCCTCGACGACCAGGGAAAAGTGCTGGAGGCGATTTCCAAAGAAGAGGTGCATCGCGTTCTAGACCAGCTGAAGAGCTATCAGGTCGAGGCCCTGGCCATTTGTTTTCTGCATGCCTACGCCAACCCGCAGCATGAACAGCTCGCGCGAGAATGGTGTCTGGATCATGAGAGCGCGTTGTCCGTTTCCATTTCTTCGGAAGTTGCGCCTGAGATTCGTGAGTACGAACGGACATCAACCACCGTGGCCAACGCTTACGTGCAGGGTGTTACCCGAGGTTACCTTACGGATCTATCGAAAAATCTAAACTCCCTCGGGCTTTCTAAGGCCCCAACCTTACAAATCATGCAGAGCGACGGGGGCATGATGACCCCGGATGCAGCCCAACACCTTCCCATTCGCCTGGTGGAATCCGGCCCTGCGGGTGGTGTGCTGGCCGCGGCCAGAGTTGGGATCGGGCTCGGAGATAAAAACGTGGTGGCTTTTGACATGGGAGGCACCACGGCCAAGATAGCGTTCATTGAAGACGGGAAACCCAGAGTTCAATCCACTTTCGAAGTGGATCGACAGCACTTCTATAGAAAAGGAAGCGGTCTGCCTTTGCTGGTGCCCTCCATGGACCTGGTTGAGATCGGAGCCGGCGGGGGCAGCTTGGCTTCGGTGGGCCCCTTGGGAACTCTTTTGGTGGGTCCCCAGAGTTCGGGGGCCGACCCCGGCCCGGCTTGCTACGCTCGGGGCGGCACGAAGCCAACCGTCACCGACGCGGATGTGGTTTTAGGTTTGCTAGATCCCGAGTACTTCCTGGGGGGAAAGTTGACCTTGGACAAAGACAAGGCAGTCCACGCCATCCAACAAGCGGTTGCCAACCCATTGGGTGTTTCGGTTCCCGAGGCGGCTCACGCGATTTATGAAACCATTGGAAGCCATATGGCAGAAGCCGCGCGTGTCCACGCGGCCGAGCGCGGACTCGACTTACAGAACCACACCCTCGTGGCTTTTGGCGGAGCGGGTCCGGTTCATGCCTGGTCTTTGGCAAAGCAACTTCGCTTGAAGCGCGTACTCTTTCCCACGCACGCCGGGGTTGCTTCCTGTTTGGGTTTCTTAGGAGCAGCCCCCGCCTTCGAAGTGGTTCAGACCCAAGTCGTGGACTTAACGCAGCTCAACATGGAAAAGGCGTCTCAAACCTTAAGTTTCCTGACCGATCGCGCCAAAGGGATTCTGGGGTCGCAAGCTTCGCGACATCCTCATCGAGAAGTTCGTGTCGACATGCGCTACCAAGGTCAAGGATCCGAAATTCAGGTTCGCTTGGGGGATGTCGACCAACTCACGCAAGACATTCTGCGATCCCACTTTGAGTCGACCTATCAAAAACTCTATGGCCGTACCATTCAAGGCATACCCATCGAGATCGTCACCTGGAGAGTGCGGCTTGAAGGGGACCCCACGGCGGTGCCTCCTTTCGATGCGGCTTCCGAGGGAGTGGCATCAAAGCCACTGCCGGTTCTAAAGCGATCGCGCGAAGCATGGTTGCCGGGGGGAACTCAACCGGAAGAGGTGTGCGTGGTTCGTCGGCAAGATCTTGAAGAAGGCACCGCTATCGAGGGGCCGCTCATTGTCGAAGAAGAACAGTCCACCCTGATCCTGGGTCATGGTCGCGGACGCGTACTCAAGGGCGGGGCCCTTCTTATGGAGCTGGCATCATGAGTTATGAAGACCTTGAACTTGGAATACGATGGGAGCGCCTTCAAAGCATCGTTGAAGAAGTGGCCACAGTGCTTCTTCGGACTTCGTTTACTCCGGTCGTACGGGAAGCAGGCGATCTCAGTGCGGGCCTGTTTGATCGCCGGGGACGCATGTTGGTCCAGGCGGTTACCGGCACGCCCGGGCATATCAACACCATGGCCACCGCGGTCGAGCACTTTGCCAAAGCTTTCCCTCTCGACTCCCTAGAGCCGGGAGATGTGTTGGCAAGTAACGATCCCTGGCTAACCAGTGGCCATTTGCATGACATCACCATGGTCACTCCCTTGTTCCATGGAAAGCAGGCCATCGGTTGGGTTGCGAATACGTGCCACATGGCAGACATCGGTGGCAGGACCTTGGGAGCGGAGGCTCTCGATGTGTTTGAGGAGGGTCTGTACCTCCCCATCATCAAGCTTTTCACTCAGGGCGGCATGGACCCGAACATGCAACAGCTCATTGTTGCCAATGTGCGGGTTCCGGAGATGGTCCTCGGTGATCTTCAATCCATGGCCCTGGCAAACCATCGGGCCCAGGATCGCCTCCAAAACTTCTTCGAAGACACGGGACTAAGAAATTTGGAAGCGCTTTCCGATGCGATTTGTGATCGAAGCGAGGCGGCCGTGAGAGAGCGTATTGCGGCGTTGCCTGACGGTACCCATTCCGGGGAAGTAGAGCTGGATGGTTATGACGCTCCGATTGTTTTGCGGGCCGCCATCACCGTGAAGGGGGACGAACTCACGGTCGACTATACCGGCACCACGAGCCAGGTCCCTCAGGGCATCAATGTGGTTCTCAATTACACCCACGCCTACACAACCTATCCGCTGGCCTGCGTGTTGAGTCCTGATGTCCCGCATAACGCAGGCTCATTCCGTCCCATTCACGTGAAGGCTCCCGAAGGCTGTATTTTGAACGCGGTTTCACCCGCCCCGGTCGCGGCGCGTCACATCGTTGGTCACTTTCTTCCCGGGGCCGTGTTCGACGCGTTACGAGGTTTTGTCCCGGATCGCGTGCCGGCTCATGGGAACTGTGGGCTGTGGGCAAGCCATTTCGAAGGGGAGCGCCCCGAGGGAAGTCGCTTTGTGTTCACCTTGTTTTCCAATGGGGGCATTGGCGCACAAAACGGTGTGGATGGCTTGTCGGCGACATCGTTTCCCAGCGGCGTCCAGAATGTGCCCGCCGAAATTATTGAGGCGACGACACCGCTCATGGTGCACCAACGTGCTTTGCGAGAAAACTCGGGGGGTCGTGGGGAATGGCGGGGCGGTCTTGGGCAAACCCTCACCCTGAGTGTGCGAGGGCCGGGGGCGGTTCACAGTTGTATTTACGAACGTATCAAGAATGCGGCGCGGGGAGCCATGGGTGGGGAAGACGGAGCCCCCGGTGAAGTGATCCTCGACGATGGAACGCGCCCTCATTCCAAGCAAAAGTACTTTCTGAAAGGTGGGACGCGGGTTACCTTGAAGCTGCCCGGAGGGGGAGGGTACGGTCGCCCCAAAAATCGGAAGCCCGAGCTTCAAGCGCGAGATCAACAATTAGGTTTGGAGAAAAAAACATCATGAGCCAAGCCTTTCGCCCGTTTCTCGAACACCTTGTGCCCGAACTCGGCAAAGTTGCCAAAGCTCGATTCGGAGATCCGGGAACGGTGGAGTACAAATTTCCGGGGAACCCGGTCACCGAAGTGGATCGTGAGATTGAGTCCCTGGCCGTCCAGGCGATCCTTAAGGAGTTCCCGGGGCACGCTATCCGGGGGGAAGAAACCGGACACACTCCAGGCAAAGATGCCTACGAGTGGCACATCGACCCGATCGACGGAACCATGAACTTCGTTCGGGGAGTGCCCTTCTTTAGCGTTTCCTTAGGGGTAACCCATGGGAACGAGATTGTGGCGGGGGCGGTCTTGGATCCGCTGCGAGGCGAGCTCTTCGTTGCCGACGGAACCGTTGCCACCCTGAATGAAAATCCCATCCAGGTTTCCCCTGCAAAGACGATTTCCGAAGCTGCGGTGAGTTTGCAGACGAGTTCTCGCGGCGTCATCTTTGAGAAACCCGACTTCATGAAGCTGGTTCATCGCCGGGTTCAGAAGACCCGCAAGCTTGGAAGTATTGCCCTCGAGCTTGCCTACGTATCGTGTGGTCGGCTCGATCTTCTGGTGGCGGCAAAGGGTTCGCCTCAAGCTTGGTGGGACATCGCAGGAGGTTGGGCCCTGGTCACCGCAGCCGGCGGCGTGGTGACCGATATCCACAAGCAAGCCCTAACCCCAAAGGCCATGAATCTACTTGCCGGTCCAGCCGAGCTTGTCGAAGGTTTTCACGACCTCTACAACAACGCATAAGAAATCACTGTAAACCCTACAAACCAAAGCTCCATTTCCGTCGGAATCGCTAACACTTTGCGATTGCGAAAAGTGCCCCAGCCATAATCGCGTCTCCAAGTTGGGTTGGGAAATTTTGCCCACCGCGTCTCACAACTTAGAAAGTTGTTGGGTCACATCCCCAAGATCGTTCCACCGATTTCCGCTCGAAAACAGCCCTTTGGGCGAGCCCACCCACCTGTCGTTCACACCATCTGTTGAAGGTTCCGACAGTTGCACAACGCGGATCGCGGATTGCAAAACGCAAACCGCCGACGTAAAAGCAAGCATCCATTGATTTTATAAGATTCGCAAAATAGTTGGTCCGGGGCTTGCATTAAGACAGGG
>JABDJR010000460.1 GCA_013003415.1 Candidatus Eiseniibacteriota bacterium
ACCCTCGGCGTTTGACTTCAGTTCGACCGTTTTCATGCCGGCAAAGCGCACCGAAGCCGGATTGGTTCCGTGAGCGGAATCAGGGATGATGACTTCATCTCGCTGCTTATCGCCCCGGTCTCGATGATAGGCGCGGGTAATCAGCATGCAGGTGAACTCACCCTGAGCCCCTGCCGACTGCTGCAACGAAATTGCCGGCAGTCCGGTGATTTCCGCCAGGGTGTCTTCAAGCTCTTTGAGCAGAGCTAGTGCCCCTTGGCTGGCAAAGTCGGGCGCCATGGGATGCAGTTCATAGAACCCAGGCAGCGCCGCCATACGATCGTTGATCTTGGGGTTGTACTTCATGGTGCATGACCCCAACGGGTACATGCCCTTGTCGATGTGATGGTTCAATACCGAGAGATTGGTAAAGTGACGAACCACCTCGGGCTCACTGACTTCGGGTAGTCGCAGCGGGGCTCCCCGTTTGAGATCGCTCGGAACAAGCTGGTCTTTTCCTTGCTTTGGAACATCGAGTTCAGGAAGCAAGGCACCGCGAACGCCTGGTCGGGACCGCTCAAAGATAAGACGCTCAGACATTGGCCACCTCCCCGGCAAGAGCCCCGAGAACGGAGACTAGGGCGTCCAAATCGTCTTTTGAATGTTTCTCGCTGCAGCACACCATGAGATGGTTCTTCCATTCCTCTCGGTACTGTCCAAGATCGAGGCCGGCTATCAAACCGCGTTCGTGAGCAAGCTCCACCACTTCACGGGCGGGTCTTGGACATCGCACCACAAACTCTTGGAAGAAAGGCTGCTCATAGACAAGGTCGTAGCCCACTTCTTGAAGGCGAGCTTGCGTGTAGTGGGCGCGCTCAAGGCAGCTCTCGGCAACTTCGGTAAGGCCTCCCGGGCCCAGAAGCGAAGCGTAGATGGTCGCTCGCAGAGCGAGGAGACTTTGGTTGGTGCAAATGTTTGAGGTTGCTTTCGCCCGGCGGATGTCCTGCTCTCGCGTGCGAAGCGTCATGACAAAACAACGCTTTCCGTTTTTGTCTTCGGTTTCACCAATCAAACGCCCGGGAATCAGGCGAACAAACTCTTGACTCACCGCAAACAGTCCCAAGGAGGGGCCGCCGAAACTTGGGGAGGTGCCGAGGCTTTGCCCTTCCCCGACCGCAAGATCGGCACCCATTTCACCGGGGGTCTTGTAGAGCGCCAAGGCATGAGGTTGGAACACGGAAATGGGGATGGCCCCCAAGGACTTGGCTTCGGTAAACAGCCAGGTGGCATCTTCGACAAGGCCCAGGAAGCTGGGGGTTTGGGTAACAACCGCACCGATCGTGTCGTCAAGATTGGATTCTACCCAGGCCCGATCAATGATTCCATCGGGAGTGGGATCGACCAAGACCTCGATATCGAGTCCTTGAACATAAGTTGTGAGAACTCGCAGATAGTTTGGATGACAAGCGCCCGCAACCAAAACACGGGATCTTTTGTTCTTGGATAGAGCTAACAACACCGCTTCGGCAAGGGCCGAGGCACCGTCGTACATGGAAGCGTTGGCTAAATCCATTCCCGTGAGCTCGGCCATGAGAGTTTGGAACTCAAAGATCGCGGTTAGCGTTCCTTGACCCACCTCTGCCTGATACGGAGTGTAGGCCGTGTAGAACTCAGAGCGAAAACTGATGTGATCCACAATGGCAGGTACATAGTGATCGTAGGACCCGGCACCCAAGAAAACTCTTGAGCTACCCCCGGCCGTGTTCGCGTTCGCCAAGTTGGAAAAGTGGCGCACGATTTCTATTTCGCTTTTGGGTCTGGGAAGATCGAGCCGTTCTTTCAAGAGGTACTTCTGCGGGACGGCAACAAGTAGATCTTCAAAAGATTTGGCACCGATGGCGCCGAGCATCTCGGACTCTTCGTTCAGCCCCCGAGGAATGTAAGGAAAAGACAAGCTAGTGATCCTCCCCCACATGCTCTTGGTATTGCTCGGCTTCCATGAGGGACTCAAGCTCGCTCATGTCGTTGGGCTTTATCTTAACCATCCAACCGTCTTCGTAAGGCGAGCTGTTGACCGTTTCCGGCTCGTCTGCGATGGCCGTATTCACCTCAACGATGGTCCCGCTAATGGGTGCGTAGAGATCGCTCACCGTTTTCACGGCCTCGATGGTTCCAAACCCCGTGCCATGCTGGACTTCTATTCCGGATTCAGGAAGCTCAATAAACACAATATCTCCCAACTCACTTTGGGCGTAGTCGGTGATTCCAACTACCGCGAGGTCACCCTCGACCTGTACCCATTCGTGGTCCTCCGTGTAACGGAGATGCGCTGGAAAATTCATTTCTTATCCACCCTCTCTTTGCTTATTTCGATTTTCGCGTCCCGTCTTTATAGAAGGGCGCTCGGCGAACTGCGGCCGGAACCGCTTTGTTTCTAATTTGAATGTTGAGCTCGGTGTCGACTTTGCTGAAAGCGCTGTCGACATAACCGAGCGCGTAGCCCTTGCCCAATGAGGGGGCAAAAGTCCCGCTAGTAACTTTGCCAACGGGAGAACCGCCAGCTTCGATGGTGTACCCCTGGCGTGGAATCATGCGGCCCTCGGTGACCTCAAGACCCACAAGCTTCCTGGAAACACCATCTTCTTTTTGTTTGACCAACGCGTCGCGGCCCACGAAATCTTCTTTCTTGATTTTAACCGTCCACCCTAGATTCGCTTCCAAGGGATTGGTGGTTTCATCGATATCGTTTCCATATAGGCAATAACCCATTTCAAAGCGAAGGGTATCGCGGGCGGCAAGACCAATGGGAGTGATGTCGTAGCTCTTACCCACCTCCATGAGACGATTCCAAAGATCGGGAGCTTCGGCGTCTTTGACATAGAGCTCGAACCCGTCTTCCCCCGTGTATCCGGTGCGAGAAAGGAGGAGGTCGAGCCCTCCAACCTTGGCCGGGCAAGTCCGGTAATAGCCGAGGTCGGACAGAGGAACTTCGGTCATTTGCTGCAGCATCTCTTCGACCCGGGGCCCTTGCACGGCGAGCAAAGATGTTTCGTAGGACTCATTTTCAAGAGAAACGTCCTGGGGAAGATTTTCCTTCACCCAAGCCAGGTCTTTTTCGATATTCGAGGCGTTGACCACCAACAGCACCGAGTCTTCCAAGTGGTAGATAAGAAGGTCGTCGACAATGCCCCCGTGGGGGTAACACATGGGTGAGTAGACGACTTGACCTGGATCCGTGCCTAAGACTCGATTCGTGACGATTTTTTCGGCAGCGGCCAGTGCGCCAGGCCCACGCAGACGGAACTCCCCCATATGGGAGAGATCGAATAGACCGATACCCTTTCGGACCGCCTCGTGCTCAGCCAGCTGGCCCGAG
>JABDJR010000467.1 GCA_013003415.1 Candidatus Eiseniibacteriota bacterium
GCTACCTTGGCCTCGGGGACGATCGCCACTTATGTGACCTATGGGGTGGTCGCCATCATCTTGTTGGTGCTGCACAAGCCTCAAGAGGAAACACGCTAGTTCTTCGCGCCAAGATCTGGCTCATCTCAACATCGCGTTTCAACAACATAAAAAACGGCCCGGTGATCACAAGCATCATCGGGCCGCTTTGGTCTCCCCCCAGAAGAAGGGTTAACGAATGAGCGTCATCTTTTTGGTTTTCTCGAAACCGTCGCCGCGGAGACGGTAGAAGTAGATGCCTGGAGCGACACGCTTCCCGCTGGAAGACTTCGCATCCCAGGTGGTGGTGTAGAGACCGGCCTCCATGGCCTCTTCCATCAGCGTGTTCACCAGACGACCGTTGAGATCGAAGATCTGTAGTTTCACGTCGCCCGCGTTTTCAGGAACCGCGAACTGAATCGTGGTTGATGCCGAGAACGGGTTCGGGAAATTTGGAGCAAGGACAAAGTTGGTTGGAGGGGCCGCAGGTTCATCCCCAACGGAGGTTGTACCCAGGGGCAGAGTACCGAAACTGACATCGTCCACGAACCACGCGCCGGAATTCGGGGGCCCTGAGAACCAAAACTCCAAAATGCAATCGGCGGCGTCGGCAGATTCTAGAACTCCGGGCTTCGCGCCGCCGCTCACCGGAAGATAGGGCGTAAGGTCGAGCACTTCGTTGTTCTCATAGCCGTCCCAGGTTTGGTCGAGTTGCATGATAGGCGTCCAGTTGTTGCCACCGTCTTGGCTGATGCACACCCAGCCTTCTGCACCTTGGCTGAAGAAGCGTTGCCAGAAGGTCATGAACAAACCGGTATCTGGCTGCAGGGTAGGAAGCGGAGGCAAACGGAGCGCGCTGCTGATTTGATTGCCCGGCTGCCATTGGCCATCGATGGCTGCCCAATAGCCGGTACCGTTGTGGTCGAAGTCGGGGGCGAACTGCCATTGGGGCCCGTTCGGCTCGTAGGGGATGGTGAGATAGTTCGGCCACTCATCGATCAGGTCCCAGTCCTCGTCGCGTTCGTGAGTGAGGCAGATCCAGCACACGTCGGGATTTTGGCAGTCGCCGGCTTCGTATTTGCCGTTCTTGAGCACGTCGACCGCGTTGTAGTTCAACCCCGGGAAAGTGCAAACGAAGATGGGCGTGAACCCAAAGAAACCAGTCGTGTCGGTGGTTACGGTTCCGTCGCTGCCGAGACCCGCGCTGTCGACCAAGGTTGGGCAACCCACTTGATTGTCGTAGGGGTAGGTGGAGTTTCCGTGAAAGCCGTCTCCGGCAAGCCGGACCGTCTCGCCTAGGAAATAGGCGGGCTTGTCGGTCATGGTGAAGATCGCGTCGTCAAAGGCACGATGAGGGTCGGAATCGAAAAGGCAGATACCTTTAGCGTAGGGATCTTCCCCGCCATCGAACTGACCGCCGTTGTCACAGTCACAGTCGTTTTCGGCTCGTAGCCCATCGTTATCAACATCCGCAAACCCGATGGGGTCGTTAAAGGCGGTGCCGGCACAGAAGTGGAAGGTGTAGGACTTGATGTCAATTTTGTCCGGCACTTCGTCCTTGTCCGTATCGGGGTTCAAGTGGGACGAGTGCAGAGTTCTTGGACGCGGGCTCGCGGCCGCAGCGCCCGCACCACCTTCGTCAAAGTCCATGATGCCGTCGCCGTCGGAGTCCGTCGTCACTGTAATTTCCTGGGCTCGGGATCCTGCACCGGCCGCGGTTGTCCAGTAGGCGGACAGGCCAAGACCGGCGAAACTCTGGAGCCCGTTTCGATTCACAGTTCCACCCCAAGGGTCTCGCACAAGGAGGCTGTTGGTGGGTGGGTTCCCGGGTCCATTTGTGTTGGCGTCGACGTAACCGCTAACCACCATGGCATGTCCAGGTACGATGACGAGTACGGGGCGACCGGCATCGATTTCGGCCTTGATTCCCGCGTAGGTTGGAACCCAAGGTCCGCCGACGGCTGTTCCGTTGAGGGCCCAGCTCAAGATATTTGCGTGCTGGCTCACGAGCATCCCGATGTCATGAGGGATGTCTTCTTCAGGCGCCGTAAGGGCAGCGTCAAGGGTCGACTCGTAGAAGGCAATGCGGTCCTGAGTCATTCTTAGATTGGCCGCTCGGCCACCCGGTGCGTAGAAATGATTGATCATGTTGATCGATGCGCGAGCGCAATAGTCCTGGCAGTGCTGGCAGTTGTATCTAGCGACACGAAACGCACCAGAAACCGAGATTGTTTCGGAATGCCCCGCGGGGTGGGCGGCGTCCCAGGGCCCACCGCTCAAGGATGGTGCATCGATACAGCCAGGGCGGGTGTTGTTGGCTGAATTGTAGAGACAGAGGAGGCTCGTGTCCTTGTGCTGTAGCTGTCGTGTCACCGCCAAGGCTGCTTGGCCGATCATGGCGCCGGCCTTCGAGGAACCACCCACGGGGGTACTGAGTTGCACGAAGTGCCAGATAGGGCCGGTTACTACTTCGCCGCAGGTATCGATGAGGTTGACGCGCCAATAGTAGACACCAGCGGCCAAGGTCAGAGTCGTGTCCGTATTGGTGGTGATGAAATCAAACACTACTCCTGAGGCGAGTGTGGAGTCCGTAGCGATGACGACGTGGAAAGAGTCGCCTGTCTTGTCCGGTTCCCAACTGAAGTCGATCGTACCGGGTTCGAACCCCGCTCCGTTCAGAGGGGATTTCTGCACCGCATTCGGGCCGGCAACCAAGGCGCCGTATCCGGATTCTCCCCAACCTTCAATCTCCCAGTCTCTTTCGGAATGCAAATCGTATCCGTCGGGAACGAGACGCAAAGTAAATAGGCTGGCTGAGTCTGCAACGACGGCTTCACCTGCAGTCCAAACGCCGGCATTGATCGCGTCGGTGAGTGAAGCGCCCGCAGGAGGCGTGCCGCTTCCTGCCCAGCTTAAGTAATCCTGAATCGTGCCCGAGACCGGTGCGTCATCGTAAAGCGCGATGCTGCCCTCGTCTTTTCCAAACACATCCAGGCTATCCCCGTTCGTGTAATACCAGCCGGTGTCGTTGGTGAAGGCGAGGTCATTGCTTCCAGTGCCAAAGGTCACGATGAGGTAACTTTGGGCAGGAATCGAAACGGTGGGAAGGGTGGCTTTGACGATGCCGAGTTCGTCACTCAAGGTCCATCCGGTAACATCAACCGGGGAGCCAGAGTTATTGAACAGTTCGACCAAAGCATTCAAGCGCGCACTACCTCGAGTTGGGGATTCTGAATCGTAGAAACGGACTTGATTCATCATCACACCGCTCGCAGTCGAGCAGTTCGCATAGGCGAAGGTGGGTACAAATAGAGAAGCAACCACGAGGGTGGCGATCCAGAGATATAGCTTTCCGCGTAACATTGTTCTGTCCTCCGTGGTTGGTTGCCTCTATAAGACGGACCAAGGAAGACGATCTAACACTTAAGAGTCGAAAATCCGCTGGATACGGAAAAGCACCTCCAAGACGGGCTCGGAGGTGCTCTTTTCCCCGGAAGTTCTGAGTTTGGTTAGTCGATTCGGGTCAATTTGATGGTGTCTGATGTCTCTCCAGCTTGGAAGCGCATGAAGTAGACACCGTTGGCGACAGCTTGCCCCCCATCATCGCGGCCATTCCAAGGAATGGAATGGCGACCGGCCGGGTGAGACCCGTCCGCCAAGGTCCGCACGCGGCGTCCACGCATGTCGTAGACGTAAGCGGTGACGTGTTCGGTCTGCGCAAGTTGGAAGTTCAGCGCGGTGGAGGGGGAGA
>JABDJR010000468.1 GCA_013003415.1 Candidatus Eiseniibacteriota bacterium
CTATCCGGCGAAAAGGATGGCGAACGAATGCCATCAATGTCGAAACGAAGGCGCGCCACGCGCTTACCTTCGTCGACGTCAAAAATGTTGATGTCATCTTTGCCCGAGCTCTTGGCCGGAAACGCAATCAGCCGGCCGTTGGGGGCCCAGTCGAAACTGGAATAGAAAAACCTCAGGGACTCAAGATCACCGGACGTGCCGCCCTCAACCAGCTTCTTGAGCACGCGACCGTCGAGGGTCGAGGCAAGATAAATTCCGTTGTTGAGATTGCGGTTGGTGACGAACACGACCTTGTCCCCCGTAGGAGACACCGCAGGAGATAGATTGAAACCGGTTCGATCCCTAGCCGCGTCGGTGAGGCGCTTCGAAAAGTTCGCTGGCTTTTCGTGGTTTGCAATCTGAGGCATGTAGGTCTTGCGTACTTCTTCAAGCCACTGCTCGGAGAGTTTCTGCATACTCATGCCGGTGACATGACGAATGGATCGGTCGACGTTGCGACTGGCTGCGATCCGCTTCAGGAGTTCGCCCACCTTTTCCGGGCCGAAGCGTCGGCCGATGTATTCGAAGATGGCCTGACCAAAGCGATACACCCGAATGTCATAGGTGTGGTTCAGAATGGGAATCGGGGTTAGGTAACCCTGGAGTGCCCCGTCGCGAAGCCACATCTCGGTGAGGGGATCAAGTCCGCCAAGGGCAAGGTACTCTGCCGATCCCTCCATGACCCAAAGCGGCGGCTGAAAGGCAAAAGGATTTGCCAGAAGCGAGCGTGCGTCGCCACCCCACAGGATGTCGACTTGGAAAGCATGAACCAACTCGTGGGTCAGAACATGCTCAAGCTCGGCATAGGAACCCGTGAAGGGAAGGAAGACACGCCGTTTTAAAAACTCGGTGACGCCACCGGTGCCCTCGCCAATGAAACCCGGACTGATGTTGGTGGATTGAAAGTCGGCGTGACTCGCATAAAGAACGAGCGGCACCTTTTCTTTGATTTCGTGATCGAGAATGTGGGACAGGCGCGCGTAGGATCGCTCGGCCATGCGGGCAGCGTCGAACGCTGCTTCCTTTTCCTTCTCGTAGTAGTAGACCTCGAAATGCTCAGTTTCGAGAATGGCCCAATCGAAGTCCTTGTATTGAACTTTGTTTTTGCCGAAGTACTGAGCTTCTGCGGTCAGAGGAAAGGACAGGGCTGAGACGACCAGCGCCAACAGGCAAAGTATGACTCTCTTGCTCACGTTCGAGCTCCTCACTGGAAACCCAACCCCCATTGCTGCTTCCGTATACGCATGTTACCCGAGAACGGCCGAAAGAGTCCCAGGATCTGTGGCAGCCAATCCCGAAGCAAGCTCGAAAACCCGGATAGTCTTAACAAAAGACCGGATAGCCCTCACCAAGGAATTGCTCTAACAAAAAGGGCCACTTCAGGGTGTACCCCCAAATGGCCCGTTGTGATACTTAAGTATAGAAGATCAAGATCCGGTGGGTCAAACTGGGAAATCCCGCAAGTGACTAGCTTTCATTGAAATACGGCGCCAGATCCCCCAGTGGGACACCCTGAAGGCGGGAAGGGGCCTCAAAACCCGGTTTACCTCGTAAAACATCGTTTTCAAAAGAGTTGGAAACATATTGCCGATACTAGAGGTAACAGGTGAGAACAACGGCCCTGTGCTATAGTCGGTGAAATCCATTGGACTTAGGTGGATTTGCCAGCATCAGGGATCACGAGAACCCCTCAGCTTGAGGTATTACTTTAAGCAATCTCGTGAAAGTGAATCATTACAAGATTCTGCAATTCGGAGGTTTTGCATGGCTAGATTGAGGGTCCCGGCCCTAGTGGTTGTGGCAGCGGTGGCGATCGGTTTCTTGATGGGGTCTCTCATGTCTGGACAAGTCCAGGCAAGCTCGGCTCTCACCAGCAAACTTCATGTTTTTAACGAGATTCTCACCTACGCAGATAAATTTTACGTAGAGGAAGTCGACGCGGTTGAGCTTGTCGAAGGAGCCATTGCCGGCCTGCTTGAGGAGCTCGATCCTCACTCGACTTATGTTCGTCCCAAAGACTACGAACAGATGACCGAACGCAACACCGGCGAATACGAGGGAATTGGTATTTCCTTCGAAATTCGAGAGGGTTGGATCACGGTCATCACCGCCATCGAAGGCGGCCCCTCGGCTCACCTTGGCATTCGCCCCGGTGATCGTATCGTTGGCATTGAGGGCGAATCCGCAAAAGACTTGGTGAGCGAAGAAGTCATTGCGAAACTGAAGGGCCCCAAAGGAACCGACGTCGACATTACGGTTGAACGCCCTGGAGCCAACAACACTTTCGACCTCACGATCCGTCGCGATCGAATTCCGATTTACTCGGTGCCCTATCACTTCATGCTTGACGACGAAACCGGCTACATTCGTGCCACGCGCTTCAGCGCCACAACTTCTGAAGAACTTGAGGCCGCTCTACGCGACCTGGAGTCCCAGGGCATGCAGAAGCTTGTCTTCGACCTGCGAAACAACAGCGGTGGCTATCTGAATCAAGCCATTGAAGTCTCCGATCGCTTCATTAAAGGCGACGAGGTCATTGTCTACACCAAAGGACGAATCAAAGGCTCTAGCCAGTACTATTACAGCTCGAACGGTGTCACCCGCTCCAAGTTTCCTCTGATCTGTTTGGTGAACCATGGTAGCGCCTCCGCTTCCGAAATCGTGAGCGGCGCCATCCAAGATCACGATCGCGGCCTTGTCATCGGTCAAACGACCTTCGGCAAGGGTCTCGTCCAGCGTCAATATTCGCTCCGCGACGGTTCCGCCCTCCTGCTTACGGTGGCGCGTTATTACACGCCCAGCGGACGACTCATTCAGCGGTCTTATGAAGATCGCGACGAATACCTGGAGTATTTCCGACGCTTGAACGACGGCGACATCGACGAGTCCGAGATTGAGGCGCGGCCCGAGTTCAAAACCTTGAACGAGGAACGTACTGTATACGGCGGCGGCGGCATCACTCCCGATATCTTGGTAGAAGATGTCTACGACCCGAACGAAATCCAAACCAAGCTTGAGCAGCTTCGGGTGTTTTTCGAGTTCGCCAACGACTACGCGGCTCGTAACCTCGATAAGGCAACTTTGGTGCAAAGAGACTTCGTCACGAATTTTGAATTGCCCGAAGCCGGGTTTAAGGAATTCAAGAAGTTCATCAAAGATGTCGAAGGTGCCGAAGAACTTACCCAGGAAGACATTGAAAACGAGCGCGAGTACATCAAGCTGGGTGTGAAGCGCGAGTTAGCCGGCAACCTCTGGGGCCTGAACGCGCGTTACCAAGTGTTCGTGCAGGAAGATCCTCAGCTGCAAAAGGCACTCACCCACTTCAACGAAGCCGAGAACATGGCTCGTCTCTATGCAAAGGTGGGTATCGACGAATAACCGTCGAGATCAAAATGGAAAGAGGGAGACCGGCAAAGGTCTCCCTCTTTTTTTTTCGCATCATCCTTACGAAAACTTTGAATCGAATGACCGACCTCAGCGGACTTCGCTCAGCTCATTCCTACTTCGCCTTCGAGATCCCCAGAGCTTTCATACGCGCGTGAAGATTTTGTCTAGACATACCGAGCTGCTGGGCGGTCTTTGTCACGACGTGGCTGTTCTCGCTTAAACTCTGCTCGATACACTGCTTCTCAACCTGTAAAAGGTACTCCTTCAGCTTGCCGGTTTGGAAATGAGCCGAAGGCAGATCCGTGGTCGGACGGATCGCTAGATCTTGAGGCGTAATCAGGTTAGAGTCCGCCACCGCAACCGCGCGACTTAGAACATTGTTGAGCTCCCTCACGTTGCCTTTCCACGGATTGGAAAGGAGTGCCCGTTTCGCCTCGGTAGTCAGCACGTAAGGACGCTCCCCTTCCGATCGGTTCTTCTCAAGGAAGTGGTCGGCGAGCAACAAGATGTCCTCACCACGCTCCCTAAGCGGCGGAACTTTGACGGTGATGACAGAAATCCGATAGTAAAAGTCTTCGCGCATTTCCTTCTTGGCAACGAGCTCCTCAAGACTCTTGTGCGAGGCAGAGAGAATACGAACATCGACATTGCGAACCTTCGTTTCCCCAAGACGGCGGACCTCGCCCGACTCAAGAACCCGAAGTAGACGCGTCTGCAAGTCTTGAGAAATCTCCCCGATCTCATCGAGGAACAGCGTTCCGCCATTGGCGGCTTCGAACAGACCCGGACGATCCTGATCCGCCCCGGTGAAAGCTCCTTTGGCGTGACCAAACAATTCCGACTGAAGCAGGTCATTGCTTTGATTACCGCAGTTATAGGTAAGGAAGGGCTGATCTTTGCGGGCACCATGGTAGTGAAAGGCCCTGGCCACCAGTTCCTTGCCCGTGCCGGTTTCCCCTCGAATCGTGATGTGAACGTTCCTTGCAATGAAACGTTTCATCTCTTTAAACAAGGCCTGCATGGGGTCGCTCCTGCCCACCATGTTCTCAAACTGGACTTCTTCTGCTACCAGCTCCCGGAGCGATTCGTTTTGGAAGATCAGCCGTTCACGCTCTTCCAAACGATGCAAGGCGACCTCAGCTTGAGAGGCCAAAGCCTCAAGCATGCCTCTTCCTTCCGCCTGGTCGAGACGAGAGGCTGCGGTGCGGCTATCGACATAGAGAGCGCCCTGAACGTGCTCGTGCCGACCCAGAGGAATGCATACGATCACTTCCAGATTGAGCTCGGCGACGGAGTTCTTGTTTCGGAAGGCTTCATCTTCGCTGGCGTGCTCGACGAAAACCTGTTGTCCTCCGGAGAGGACATCTTCCAGAGTCGACTGACTGATCGCGAGGGAATCGGTTTCGATGAGGCTCTCGCGATCGGAAGAAACGCGCGAGGCGACCACGTCGAGTTGGTTCTTGCCATCCAACCGAAGAATGCAAGCGCGGTCCGCCTTAACAATGTCGAGGGCACAATCCAGGATTTTCTCCAGGACAACCTGATGGTTATCCGCGTGCTTGGTTTCTTCCACAAACTGAAGAAGCCGTTGGAGATTTTCCTTGGAGGTCTCAAGCCCTTCAATGAGGCGCTTGGTGTCTTGGCTTGAGCCAGCTTCCAGTTCGGCGGCCTCCCGCTCTAATTTAGGAGTTATCCCCTTAAGCCGATCGAGAGGGTCCTGAGGAGGATCGTTGAGGGACATTTGCGCTGACCTTTTGGGCTAAAAGTCGAGAGCGGCCTCGCAACAAAGTGTCGCGATTAGTTGACACATTGTAGTGCATTCGAGGGGTCGAGCACAAATTCAGATAAGGGGTTATGAAGCCCCGCTGGTGAGATTCTGAGTGTCCGGAAACGGCTAATCTTTTGTTATTGAGGCGGTTAAGCGGCCTTCTTACTGTCGTCTTCGAAGTCCGTTAGATCGTGGCGAGCAAGCCGGTACCGGAAAGCACCTCGGCCAAGACCCAGAAGCCGGGCCGCCTCGCTGACGTTCCCCTCAGCGATCCTCAGGGCCTCCGAGAACACCGCGCGCTCAATGGCTTCCCAGGCAACGGGACCGTCGGAGAAATCCAGTTTGATCCGATTGCCGGCATCAGAATCCCGCCCGGCGGGGAGCAAAGACTCGGTCAACACCTCATTGTCACTCTGAGCCAATAGAGCTAGGCGCTCCATGTGGTTTTTGAGTTCGCGAACGTTCCCTGGCCAGCGATAATCCTGAAGCGCTTTGCGAACCTCATCACTCAGGGTGATGCCTGAGCGTCCTAGACGACGCATGGAATCGTCAAAGAATTGGTCTGCCAAAAGAAGCACGTCCGAGCCGCGGTGTCGGAGAGGTGGCAAATGAATACGAACCACATCGAGTCGATAAAAAAGATCCGCACGAAACCGACCGTTACGCACCTCGCTTTCGAGATCTCGGTTTGTGGCTGCGACAAGATGAATATCCAGGGGAATCTCTTCGCTGCTACCTACTCTGCGCAATCGTCGGCTGTCGAGAACTCGAAGGAGTTTGGACTGAAGACCAAACTCAAGCTCCCCGATTTCATCCAGAAAGACGGTTCCTCCTTGACCGAGTTCCATGAGTCCCATCTTGGTCTCTCGGGCGTCGGTGAAGGAACCTGCCTCATGGCCGAAGAGCTGGCTTTCCATGAGGTTGGCAGGAATGGTGGCGCAGTCGACTTCCACAAAGGGACCATCGACGCGTTGGCCTTGGCTGTGAACCAAGCGAGCCGCAACCTCTTTTCCCGTACCCGATTCTCCGGTCAGCAATACGGTGCTGGCCCCAGCACTTGCGATCTTGTCGATGGTCGCTTTGACCTCAAGAATGGGTGGAGACTCGCCCAGCATGTTCGGAGAGCCCTGAAGTAGACGCCCCCTACGCTGGGTTCGGTTAACGCGTAGAGCAAGCTGGCAAGCTTCTTTGGACAAGTTCGAGCGACCCAGCAACCCTCGCGGGTGCCGTCGCCGCACTAAGGACTCGACCTCACTATCGCCCGGAGGTGCAATCCAAACAACCTGGCTCCGACTCCCTGGGGCACGCAGAGAAGCCACCAGTTCATCCATGGCGGAGTCTTCGGCTGCAGTTAATAAACAGAGATCGGGAACCACATCTTTGGCGGACTCAAGCGCACCAGCCGCGCTTGCGAAAGCGTAAAGGCGATAGCCTTTTTCTCTAAGGGCATGTTGAACCGACGAGCGCAACTCGTGTTCGGGCTCGACGATCAGAATGGTCATGCTCATTCGTTAAGATCTCTTTGTTTTGCGAGGGCGGTACGGAAGCGGAGCGACTGCTGTTGGAGATAGATATTCTCCGGATTGGCCTCGACCGCTTTAGTAGAGAGTTTCTCTGCCTGCTCAAGCTGGCCTTTGGTGAAGTAGATCTCAGCCAAGGTGTCCAGAACTTGCCAGGACTCCGGGGAGATTTTGTAGGCTTCGCGAGCCAGAGACATCGCCTCGTCGAGATTGACTCGATGCTCTACAAAGAACCAAGCCAAACCATTTTTGGCTTCTGCATCATTGGGCCAACGACGAATGGCGTCTCGATACAATTGAACCGCCCGAGACAACTCCATGTCACCTCGCTCGCGATCCCCTTCCCGAAGAGCTGCATCGCCAAGCCGCGAATGCACCGCGGGCAGAAAAAGCTTTGCGTGAAGTTCGTATAAGTGACGCAGGTCGGCAATCGGATCGGAAGAATCGTCAACCCGAAGATCGATATAGCGATCGTTAAAACCGCCATAACCCGCCTTGTCTTTCGCAACAAGAAGGGCAGCCGATTGCTTCCCGCGGCGATCACCACCCGCCTCTTCCCCGGCAGCAATGGTGACCAGAAGTCGCTCAGCCAAGGGATTACCTTCGGAGCCTAGGAACGCTTCTGCCATCGCGTCGACGACTTCTTTGCTGGCCAAAAGGTTTCCCTGAATGGCGAAGCCCTTCCCCGACACACCACCAGCCCACCCCTGACAGCGTTCGCCGGTGTGGGTGGCCCCGTTTCCGTGACGATCCACCATGCCGACTTGCCGCGCCTCTTTTTGGGAATCGAGAGCCAGAATCTGACCCAAGGCACGTGAGGAGGGCGCACCCTTTTCAAGAAGTTTCAAACCATCAGGACCAAAGGAGGTGTTGGCAAAGGCTTGCGTGGCCACGGCGCCTACACCAGCTTTTGCCCAAGGCACAACGGAGCCCACGGCCAGAAAGCGCGAAGCCACCGCAACGCCCCATTCTCCGGTTAAGGTGTCACACGCTGCAATTGAAAATGTGGCTACCGGCGGTTCCTGAGTTCGTGTTTCCACGGCTCCAGAACCCAAACCTAACCAAGCCGCCATCGCCAGACAGACAATCCCTTGCCCCATCTATTCCTCTCCAAACTGAGTTAGCATTCGTGAAGGCACCATTCGAAAGTAGCCGCCCCTGGTCGGGGCCCCCAACTTGTCATACTCTTCCTACAGAGAGCTGTCCCCCAACCATCCCTCCAAAGGATCATGACTCTGCTATGAATGATCGGCAACTTCCCACTGATCTTGCCTCGAAACTGGCCGATATGAGCCACTTTGGGGAGGGTGACCCAACGCTCGATTTAGCCTTAAGCGCAGCGGCTTGTGCCAAGGGTGACATAGACTTACTAGCTCAATTGATCGACTTCTCGATGGCCCGATCCGTCTCTCCCGAACTCCTTCGCGAAGCGCTTCTCCAGACCTACCTGTTCGCGGGCTATCCCAGGGCCATCAACGGATTGGGAGTCTTGGCCGAGCGGGCACCTCTCCGGCATCCGCACTTGGACTTGAATTACGATCCTATGGAAACCGCGCGCTGGATGGAGCGGGGACGAAGACTATGCCATCGCATCTACCAAGACACCTACCCAGGGCTTCTTCAGAAGATGGAACAGATATCTCCCGAGCTGGGGCGATGGATGATCCTGGAGGGCTACGGAAAAGTTCTTTCCCGACCCAACTTGGATGCTCAGGTTAGAGAGATGGTGGCCTGCGCGGCTCTGATGGTGCTGCGTGTCCCCAAGCAGCTGAAGTCCCACCTGCTTGGGTCACTCCATGTCGGCGCAACTCGCGAGCAGCTAGGCGAACTCATCGATGCGGTTGGTGTTCTGGACCCTCAGTCCGGAGACGCAGCGCGCGAACTTTTGCAAAACATTTCCGACGCCTAGGCGCAGCCTATTTCGGCTTACTTCTTAATCGAAGACCAGCCGACGCTTCGCTTAGGCTCACGCTGCTCTTCTCGTTGGATTTGCTCCAGGAGAACCCGATGAAGTTCTGGGTTCGCGGCGACTACATTTCCTTCGGTCAGAAAAGTGTCTCCGCCGGCGTAGTCGGAAACGCACCCCCCCGCTTCAGTCACTAGAAGGGAACCTGCCGCAAGATCCCAAGGGTTGAGCTTCTCTTCCCAGTATCCGTCGACGCGTCCAGCGGCAACATAGGCGAGGTTCAGCGCGGCGGAACCATCTCGGCGCAGAGCACGCGCCTGCTTCATGAACCCGATGAAATGCCCGAGGTTGTTGCGCTCGTCATGGTGAACATCATAGGGAAAGCCCGTCATCAGAAGCGCTTGTGAGATCGCATCACGCTTCCCCACCGCAAGAGGTTCGCCATTGAGAGTGGCCCCCTGACCGCGTTCTGCGGCAAAGGTTTCTTTTCGGGTTGGATCGTGAACCACGCCAAGGACGACTTCCCCTTCGAACTCGAGACCGAGAGAGACGCAAAAGACCGGATAGCCGTGAGCGAAGTTCGTGGTGCCGTCGAGGGGATCGACCAACCAGCGATAAGCGGAAGCGGTGTCGTGACCGGATCCTTCTTCGGCAAGAATCGCCGCTTCGGGGAAAAGGGTCCCGAGGGCCTCGACCAGATGGGCCTCCGCCGCCCGGTCGGCGTCGGTGACCAGATCGATGCTGCCCTTGAGTTCGACATTTTCCAAACGGCCAAACCAGTCCATGAGGATGTGGCCCGCCGACTGCGCGATCCGGCTAACGTTTTCCAAGCTGGGGAGTTGTGTCATAGAGGGGAGTATAAAGAACGAGACCGGGACCGGTTAAGGACTGTGCGATTAAGGAGGGCGGAAACCGGTCACAATCCATACTATCCGATCCCGGTCCACGATAAATCTGATCCAAAATTGGGAAACCAGGCGGGTTTGTGATTATTCTACCAAAAAAAGGGGCAAATCGTTCCGAGTCAGAGCCGGAAACGCCTAGTTTTCGGGAGAAATCAACTTAAACCCGGTCCCCGGACCCGGTGAGCCAGGCCACCGAGGGCCGCTTGCCACCCGCGTCCGCCAGCCGCTGAACGACGACCTCACAGGCAGCAGATGCGGGCTCGGCCAGAATCCCAATCTGAGCTAGGCGTTGCTCCGCCGCCAGAAGTTCGTCTTCGGTCGCTTCTTGGATGTGCCCACCCTGAGCTTCAAGCTCGCGGAGCATTTCATTCCTCCGGGGAGGATCAGCGATTGCGATTCCCGTAGCTCGGGAGGGAGAACTCTGGCCCGGCCGCAAAAGCCCTGCGCAAACGGAAGCCTGAACCGCGATGACCTCAATGTCGGTTCGGTTGTGCACACGCAGAGCGGCCAAGAGCCCGAGGAGAAGGGACCCGTTGCCTACGGGAACAATCCACCGCGTGGCCTCCTTGGAATCCGGGTGCTGCAGGACCTCTAAGCCGGACTGCATCGTGCCCCCACGAAACGCCGGGTGGTAGACATGGCTAAAGAAAAAGCTCTCTCCGTCCTGCTTCGCACGCAGAGCGGCATCGCTGCGGTCTCCTTCAGCCACAAGCTCCGCCCCGAACGCCCGTATCG
>JABDJR010000473.1 GCA_013003415.1 Candidatus Eiseniibacteriota bacterium
ACCCCAGCCCGCGTCGAAAGCACGCATGACTTGGTCGCCACTGTTGGCCGGAGGAGCCGAGGCCAACCAAAAAGGGTTGGGGCTTTTAATACCCGCCATGTTGGTGGTGAGATCAGCCATGATTTGCTCCTTCGATGTACGCCATGATGGCCTTGGCCGCCCGCTTTCCTTCGGCAACTGCGTTTACCACTTCTTTACCACCATTCAGGCAATCTCCCCCCGTGAACACTTTTGGGTTGCCGGTCTGACCGTTAGCGTCGGCTTGGACGATTCCTTTGCTGTCGACCTCAACTCCTTCAAAGCGAGTGAACCATTCACCGCGTTTGAGCTGCCCAACTGCCAGAACCATGAGATCGGCATCGACGACTTCGGTCACTTCGCCCAAAGGCGAATTCCAAGCCATTTCGATTTGGCTGAGACGACCGTTTTCGGCGGATACGGATTTGGGTAGACGGTTGGTGAGAATCTGAACCCCAAGCAACTTGGCGCGTTTCACTTCGTGGTGATAGCCCGACATTTGCTCTTCGCCTTTCCGATACACCAAGGACACTTCGGGAACGCCAAGTTCCTTCAGTTCCTGAGCCACGTCGAGAGCCGTATTCCCACCCCCAATCACAAAGGCTTCTTTGGCTTTCAAGTCGAGCTTTTCGCTGACTTTCATTTCCTCAATCCATGCCACGGCACCAATCACGCCCACGGGAGGCGTGTCCCCCATATCCAGGGCACGATCTTCTCCCAGGCCAACCCCCAAGAACACGGCGTCGTAATCGGAAAGAAGCGCGTCGGCGGTTATGTCTTTCCCCACTTCAACACCGGTTTTAATGGTCACGCCTAATGCTTCAATCAGTTCCACTTCCTTGAGCGAATCCTGTGCCTGCATTTTGTAGGGGGCGACGCCGTAGGTATTCAAACCGCCGGCGTGTTCGTTCTTTTCAAGAATGGTCGCTTCGTAGCCTTCAAGGGACAAAGCCGCCCCGGCGGCGAGGGACGCGGGTCCGCCTCCGACCAAGGCTACTTTCTTCCCGTTCGCGGGCTTTCGTTCAAACAGGTTCCCCGCCTCATCCCAAATCGACTCCACCGCGAAGCGCTGCAAACGCCCAATAGCAATGGGAGTCAGATTCCACGGGTTGTAAACGCAAGCTCCCGCGCAAAGCACCTCAACCGGACAAACCCGTGCGCAGGAATAGCCCAAAATGTTGGCGTCGAGAATGACCTTGGCCGAACCTTTCAGATTCCCCTGGGCAATGCGCTTGATAAAGCGCGGGATGTCGATTGCGGTAGGACAGGCCTGAATGCATGGCGCATCTTCGCAGTAGAGACAACGGTCGGCTTCAATCTTGGCCTCACCCGGAGTATAGAGCGGCTTGAAGTCGCCAATTTGGAGCTCGGCGCGTGAGGAAGAGAGTGTTTTCTTTTCCGCCAAACTAAACTCCCATGGCCTTGAAGGACTCATCCATGATGCCAATCGCTTCATCGATCTCTTCACTCGTTACCGACATGGGTGGTGAAATACGAAGACAATTTCCTTCGAGCCCGCCCTTACCAATAAGCAAACCGCGCTTTTTGGTTTCTTCAAACAGCTGACCCACCGCAGCTGGATTGGGAGTGCGATCGCCCTTGGGCTCATCAACCACAAACTCGATGGCCTGCATGAGACCCATGCCGCGAACATCGCCGATCACCTTGGGATACTTGACCTGAAGCCCCTCCAGCCCGGCGCGAAGTTGGGCGCCCAGCTTCTTGGAGTGCGCGGGTATGTTTTCTTCTTCCATGATGCGAATGGTTTCGTTCCCAGCCGCACAGGAAATGGGATTCCCACCGTAGGTGGAAATGGTCAACGACTTAAAGGAATCGGCGATGGGCGCGGTAGCGATGGTTGCCGCCAAGGGCATGCCGTTTCCGATTCCCTTCGCCATGGTCATGATGTCGGGCTCAACATCGTAGTGCTCAATCCCCCACCAGTTTTCACCCGTGCGACCGAAGCCGGTTTGCACTTCGTCCGCGATAAACACGCCGCCGTAGCGACGAATGATCTCGGCCACGATCTTGAAATACTCTTTAGGCGGTGTGATGAACCCGCCAACACCCTGAATGGGCTCACCAATAAACCCGGCAACCTGGCCCACGGTGGTGGTCTTGAT
>JABDJR010000481.1 GCA_013003415.1 Candidatus Eiseniibacteriota bacterium
AATGGCAAAACGCGTAACGTGGGCTGGGTGGCTTGTCGCCCTGTCTCTAATCATGGGCCTTCTCATCAGCCCGGCTGCCGTGATGGCTCAAGATGACGCCGCTACCCAAGCTGCAGACGATGCCGCCGCAACCACCGAGAGCGACGACATCTTTGAGCAATCTGCGCTCCCCACGGTGCCTGATTCCGCACTCGCGGGTGGTTTTGAGCTGCTCCCGATCGGTTTCTTGAAAGAAATGTTCCTCAAGGGTGGCAACTTCATGTGGCCATTGTTGATCGCCTCCGTAATCGGAATTGGCGTGATCATCGAGCGCTTCTTCACTCTCAGCCGTGCCAAGGTCAACACGCGCAAGTTGGTTGGTGAGGTTGTACACAAACTTAAGGAAAGCAAAGGCCAAGCTGGCGTACAGGAGGCGATGGACGTTTGCTTAAAAACCAGGGGTCCCATTTCGGCCATTCTCTACGCGGGACTGGTCCGGGCCCACAAGGGTTCCGAAGCTGTCGAAAAAGCTATTGAGAGCGCCGGTACCATTGAGATGTCCTTCTTGCAACGTGGTCTCATCGTCCTTGCTTCGATCGCGAACGTCGCCCCGCTCCTTGGGTTCTTGGGAACCGTCTCCGGTATGATTAACGCGTTCGAAGCTATCGCCGCCGCCGACTCCGTGAGTGCGAAGTTGGTTGCTACGGGTATTTCCGAAGCTCTCATTACCACGGCTACCGGTTTGTTGGTTGCTATTCCGATTCAGCTCGCGAACAACTTCTTTATCTCCCGTATCGACGGCTTTGTTCTTGAAATGGAAGAAGCTTCGGTCGAGTTGGTAGATACGCTCGTCGATATCGAGCAGGGCCGGGCTTAAGGGGTTAGCACCAATGGCAAAGATTCAAAGAATCAGACCGCCAGAAGAGATCCCCGATTCCGCCATGGCGGACGTGGCCTTCTTGCTTTTGATTTTCTTTATTGCAACAACAACGATCGCGGAAGAGTTCGGCCTTTCTCTGATCTTGCCCGCACCCTCGACAAGCCAAACGAGCATGCAGGTTAATCGCGACAACGTCATGATCATTAGTAGCGATGAGAGTGGCTCCGTGATTCTGGTCGACGAGCAAGCGGTGAACCTGTCTCAAATCCGGCCCATGTTTCGCGAGCGCTACGCCGGAAATGACAAGCTTGTGGTTAGTGTGGAACCACATCCGAACGCACCCTACCGGGTGATGGTCGATGTTCTTGACGAACTCAAAATGGCGAAGGCACCACGTATTTCGCTAAAGACGAGGAGGTGACCCTATGGCACGTGTAAAGCGGACCCTAGGGGTCGAGAACAAGGTTCCTACTTCCTCCATGGCTGACATTGCGTTCCTGCTTCTCATTTTCTTCTTGGCAACAACGATTTTTAAACTGGAAGAAGGTTTGAAGATCGTGCTTCCTCGAGCTGAGGCCGGTGTTCGCGTTCCAAGAAACAAAGTGGCTCACATTTGGATTGCAAGTCCGGCTCTGATGACCATCGATGACAACAAGATTGTCATGATGGATATTCCGCCGATCTTGCAGGCAAAACTGAGCGATGACCCGCGCTTAATTGTGGGACTCAACATTCACAAAGACGTGCCATGGGAAATCGCTTCCGAGGCTATTGAGATGATGAAGGAAGCGCTCGCGTTGAACGCCTCGTTCACCACAGATCCGGAGAGTCGCTAATGAGCACTCAAAGCGTAGATCTTGCTCTAAAAGGCACCTCCATGGGAGGCGCGAATTACGCGTTCAAATCCAAGTACACCAAAACCTTGGAAATCTCCACGCTGATTGCGTTGGGTCTCCACTTGATCGCGGTGTTCTCGGTACCTCCGATGGAAATCACTCCGTACTCACTCAAAGAGCCCGAGATGGTGGCCATCGAGATTCCCGACGACATCATCATTCCTCCGCCCCCGGAAGAAGTTGAGCGTCCTCAGATTCCTACGGAAATGGAAATTTCCGATGACGTCGATGCGGACGACACCATTCCGGAAACGGACTTCAACCCGTTTGCTCCTCCAGAAATTCCCGAGGAGACGGCTACCACAACCTCTTTCTATGCTTTTGACTCACCACCTAAGCCCATTAAGACGGCTGCCCCGGAGTATCCGGAGCTGGCTCGGGCCGCAGGAGCTGAAGGCGTGGTTCATGTGGAGGTCACGATCGACGAAAGTGGTCGTGTGGTTGCGGCGCGGGTTGTTCGCTCCGACACCATCAAGAGTCTTGAAGAGGCAGCTCGTAAAGCGGCTCTCGACTGGTTGTTCACGCCAGCTAAGCAGCGGGACACTCCGGTCAAGGCCAAGATTGTTATTCCGTTCGAATTCAATCTCAGTTAAGTTGCTTCGTGTTCTTTGAGAGAGGGTGCTCGTTAGAGCACCCTTTTCTTTTTCCCTAGTTTTGAGGGGTAGGAGGGAAGGGGCACCCCCTGGAGAGTGCTTTCTTGACATCCCCTGATTCGAACCGCATTCTCATTGTTTTGAAACCCCCTTGCGGGGGTGTGCGTATCTAAAGCGAGCCCCCTAAACCGGCTCGATCTGAGGAGGTCATCCGCGCCATGGACAGCAGAAAAAAATTAGTCGTCACCAAACTCGTTGTGACCGCAGCTTTTGCGGTCAGCGTATTAACGGCAACGACATCCGTAGCTCAAATGCGTATCGACGTGGATCAAGCGGTTGAAACCGCCCTCCAGAAGAATTGGGGCTTCAAGCAAAATGAGGCCACCATTGCGGGAGCGGCCGCTTCCAAGAGCCAGTCCTTGGTCGGCATGTTGCCATCGGCCTCGGGCTCCTATACCTATCAAAAGTCGAAGACCGACGACACCGGTAAGAACCAACCTTTGTTATTCGAAACGGACAATGAAGGCAACCCAACCAATGTCTTGAATTCGGGAGACCTGATTACAACCAGTGAGTCCGGGTTTCGCACTTGGAGCGTTAACTTCCGCGAAGACTTAAGTCTTTCCCAGTGGTACAACTACAAGTCTGCGGGTCAGAATGTCGATGCGGCTCACCTGGGCCGAGACGCCGCGGCTCAAGACTTAGCCTACACGGTGCGGACTCAGTTTTATCTTGCCCTTCGCGCCGAGGCTTTGCTGATCGTTCAGAACGAAGATTTCGATCTGGCCCAAAACGAGTTCGACCGTACCCAGACCATGTACGAGTTGGGCTCCGTTCCTAAGGTCGATGTTTACAAGGCCGAAGTTCGTGTGGCCGACGCCGAAGTGGCTCTCATTCGTCAAAGAAATGCGGTTGAGTTAGAGCATGCGCGGTTGGCCACCCTCCTAGGAATGCAACCGACCCAGCGCTTTGACTTGGTTGGAGATCTGTCCGGCCTCGATTCGGTGGTCGACAGCACCCAAGCTATGAGTGACGCGCTGACTCGCCCCGATCTTCGTCAGGCTGAAATGAACTTGCGCTCGGCCAACACCACTCATCGCGCCTCCACCTTGAGTCGAGTGCCGGGGGTTTTTGCCTCCTTCAACGTTGGCGGTACCGCGGGCACGAGCGAA
>JABDJR010000486.1 GCA_013003415.1 Candidatus Eiseniibacteriota bacterium
GCCCTCATCGACCTCCCGGATCGAATCGTCGAGCGACTTGATGTCTTCCCCCAAAGTCCTCACGCGCTCCATTTCGGCGGCCGCGTCGCCACCTTCTTTTTTGATGGCGCCAATGGCCTTGCTGGCCGCGTTCCTATCTGCTTTAAGGGCTTCAACTTGGCTGACTAGGGCACGCCGTTTCTCGTCGAGCGACAACCACTGGTCTACCGTGGCAGGATCGTGCTTCTTGGCTTCGACCCCTGCCTTAACGATATCTGGCTCATTTCGGAGCCTTTTCGCGTCTAACATCACTACCCCTCGGGTGAAACAACTCTCAAACCGGGTTAAACCCTTGCATTCTATAGAACTTCGCTCGGGATTGCAGCCTCCTAGCTCACCAAATGCTCTGGGGGCGTAACCCGGCATTTGAGTTGGGGTCCAATATATGGGATGATTCCCTGGATGAGCAGTTGAATCGCGCCTAAATCCTTCAGGATTGAGAACTTGAGCGCGCCAACCACCGTTAAGGTCTCTTGACACAAAGAAACGAGAGACTTTATCGTCTGATCCGTCCTAGTTACGGAGAACTCATCGCAAATCACGTCATAAGGAGAACTTACGAGATAAGATCTGGTTAACGCGGAGGGCTAGTACCTTTGCTTGGGACTCTCCCGAGCAGCACGGGCATTACTCAGTATCTCAATGACTTGATTTGTGATGGGAGGGGCAGTGAACCTCGTTCAGGTTCCGAACGCTTGTCGTTCACCCAAAAACCTCAGCCATAGTGGAGAAGCGCGTCACTTTGTCGCAGCTTTTTCCGTGCTCCCCAAATCAGACCTACCCCGCGAGACATCCGAAGTAACGCTCCATCAACCTCAGTTCAATCATGCTGTCCCTTTTGCGAGGGAGATTCGGACACGAGGTTTCTTGTTACCAGCGGAGGTTCGACCGAATGGATAAGGTTATGGAGCGAGTGAGCGTTTCCCAAAATGGAAACGCGGTCACAACGGCAAACGCCAAGCCGCTACACCTTCTCTCACCTCAGAAACGCATCAAAGTTCTTCATCTTATAACTCGCCTCAGTATTGGAGGCGCCCAGGAAAACACCATGCTTACGGCTGGTTTCCTGGACAAGGATCGCTTCGACGTTGAAGTCTGGTGCGGTCCCCAATGCGATGAGGGTGACTCCCTACTAGCGGAGTTCAACCGCCTTGGTATCAAGCTCGCGGTACTTCCCGAACTCGTGCGCGAGGTGAATCCGGTTAAAGACGCGGTAGCCCTGGCTAAACTGGCCCGTCGCATTAAGAAATCTAAATTTGATGTGGTTCATACTCACAGCTCTAAGGCCGGCATCATCGGACGCTTGGCCGCGGCTGCAGCGGGTGTCCCGGCTATTGTTCATACCGTTCATGGCTGGAGCTTCCACGACTGGATGAACCCTCTCGCCCGCCGCGTCTACATTGGTCTCGAGAAGATGGTCGAGCCAAAGACCCAAAAACTGATTACGGTCTCCGACCGAGACACGCGCAAGGGCCTGGTAGCCGGCGTTGGGTCCTCCGACAAGTACACCACCATTCATAGCGGCATTGAGGTCTGGCGTTTCAGCGATGGCGCTTCCGACCCTAACTCGATTCGCTCCGAGCTTGGCCTGGCCCCCGACACCCTGATCGTGGGTACGGTGAGCCGCCTCGCTCCACAAAAAAACCCTTCTGCCTTTGTCCGCATGGCTGCCGAGCTTCACAAGCGCTTCCCCGATGTACATTTCCTTTATGTTGGCGATGGCCCCTTGCGGCCCGAGATCGAAAAGGAAATCCAGGAACACGGTTTGGAAAGCCATCTCCATTTACTTGGAGCGCGTAGGGACATCCCGGAAATTACGCACGCCATCGACATCTTTGTGCTGACCTCCCTCTGGGAAGGTCTACCACGGGTGTTCCCTCAAGCCATGGCAGCGGGGAAACCCATCGTGGCCACACGCGTCGACGGCGCTCCCGAAGCTATCGAAGACGCCAAGAACGGTTATCTGGTGGAGGTCCACGATCACAAGACTCTCGTCGATCGCGTCGGTGGCCTCATTCAGAATCCCAACTTGCGGCTTGAGTTTGGCGCCCGAGGACGCGACCGTGTATATCCCGATTTTTGCGCCACTCGAATGACCGAACAGATCTCAGATGTTTACGATCAAATTCTGATTGGTAAACAGCACTCAAAGGCCTAACGCACTTCTTTAGGTTTCGCTCGGTGATTCGTTTTTCATAGTCACTCCACGGCTGGACTTCTAACTGCGTCTACCATGAACTCGAATCGCCTGGCCCACTCACCCATCCTTGCCGCCGGCATTGGCCTCTTTGCCACGTTATGGCTCTTGGTCAGCCTGCGTTTCTCCCCCCCGATCATGGCCTCCGTCCTGGCCGCGCCTTTTCTCCTGGTCGCCCTTTTGCACAAGCCCAAATGGGGACTCCTGTTTCTCTTTCTGTTTCTTCCCTACATCTCAGCGTTTGAAGTGAAAACCATCACCTTAGGGTTCAACCTTGGGCTTCCATTTTTTCTGGGCGCGCTTTGGCTCATCGATTCCCGAATTCACTCGCGTTCGGTTCAAGGGCTTCCCGGGTCGCTCTTTGCCTGGTTCATGGCCTTCATTTTGTGGACTCTAATATGTAGCCTGCTCAGTGATCGCCCGGCATCAGGATTACTCCAAACCTCTCGGTGGTTCGTTCTTTTTGGGTTCGCCATCTTGCTTTGGAACGTCTGGGATCGTCGCTTCCAACGACAAGCCCTCAACCTCTATCTCATCGCCATCATTCCCATCGCGGCCTACGCCCTCTGGCAGGTCTATACGGTGGGGATCGAACAGATCATGTTCGGCCGCACCGTGAGCCTCACCCC
>JABDJR010000491.1 GCA_013003415.1 Candidatus Eiseniibacteriota bacterium
GTTCACGCTTTACGGAGATGCGCGCAAAGGTCGACGCCCCTCTTTTATGGGGGCGGCCGACCCGTCTATAGCTGAACCACTCTACGAAAAGTTTGCTTCTTTACTTCAAGAGTTAGGGGTTGCCAAAGTGGCGAAGGGAACCTTTGGGGCTCATATGAAAGTTTCGCTCCTGAACGACGGTCCCGTGACTCTCATTCTGGAAACCCCCGAGAGTTAGCCACATGGTCGATGCTTTTCAGAACTCCACCCGCGAACTTTGGAATTTGGATGGACAGACTCTTATTCTTGCGTCGGGATCGGCTCGTCGGAAAGAGTTGCTTCAGAACCTTGGGCTTTCCTTTGAAGTGGAAGTTGCGGCGGTAGTGGAAGACCATCCCAAGGGACTGCAGCCACATGAAGTCGCGGTTTACTTAGCAGAGAAGAAAAGTTTGGCCGTTGGAAAAGGCCAGTCTGGACGAGCAACGCTTGTCTTGGGAGCGGATACGGTTGTGATTTTAGATGAAGAAGTAATAGGAAAGCCAACCACAGACACTCATGCCAAAAAAATGCTTCGCGCTCTTTCCGGAAGAAGTCATGATGTGGTCACGGGAGTCTCTGTTGTCGCCTCGGGGGAGATTTATTCGGGCTACGAGTCGACAAAGGTTTGGTTTTCGCCATTAACGGAAAAAGAAATCATGGCTCTCGTCGAATCCAACGACTGGGAAGACAAAGCTGGCGGGTACGGTATTCAGAGCATGGCTTCGTCGGTGATCCCACGCATTGAGGGCGACTACTTCAATGTGGTGGGGCTTCCCTTGTTCAGAACACGCACCTTGGTGTGTGCGGCAGCCAGTCGTGAAACTCCGCCGCCACCGTTCTATCCCTCCGAGTTACGAAAGAACCTTGTAGAGGCATTCAAATGAAAGCACCTTTGGAACCCGTTCGCTGGCAAGGAGAGTGGCTTCGCATTCTCGACCAACGACAACTGCCCGAAAAGTGGGTCGACATTGAAGCCCGAGATGTTCCTACGGTTGGAGAAGCCATTCGCACGCTCTCCGTTCGTGGCGCACCGGCGATTGGTATTGCGGCTGCCTATGGGGTGGTGATAGGGGCCATGTATCCCGATGGTGCAGAGATTACGGTAGCGGCTCAAAACGCCATCGACTATTTGCGGACCACGCGCCCTACGGCCGTGAATTTGTTTTATGCCCTCGATCGCATGCAGAAGGTTTTGGACGCAAGCGCAAGCGATAGCGATCTGGTGGATCAGTTACTCACGGAAGCTCATTCCATCCTCGAGGAAGACTTGGCTACCGGGGTTGCCATTGGCAAGGCCGGGCTAGCGCTTTTTCCAACCGAGGGCTCAGCAGCCGTGCTGACTCATTGCAACGCCGGGGGACTGGCCACCAGCGGTTGGGGAACGGCCTTGGCGCCCATTTATGCGGCGAAGGTTGAAGGAAGAGATGTGCAGGTGTTTGCTGACGAAACCCGACCTTTGCTCCAAGGAAGCCGACTGACGGCTTGGGAACTCGCCCAGGCAAACATTCCGGTCACGGTGCTTGTCGATGGGGCCTCGGCGAGCTTATTGCGCTCTGGCAAGGTGGACCTGGTTATTGTTGGGGCCGACCGTATTGCCGCCAACGGGGATGCGGCAAACAAGATTGGCACCTATGCAGTTGCTCTGGCCGCGAAACAGGCCGGCGTGCCGTTCTATGTGGCGGCCCCGTCCTCGACCTTTGACTTAACGTTGCCATCCGGCGCCGACATTCCTATCGAAGAGCGTGCTGACCAAGAGGTGCTCCACAGTCCTATCGAGGGGGTAAAAGCCTTCAACCCGGCTTTCGATGTCACTCCGGCCGAGCTCATCCATGGCTGGATCACAGAAAAAGGGGTAATTCGGCCACCCTTTGCCCCTAATTTCTAGGTTGAGCCTCAAAATGACGACAAAACTAGTCCTTTTTAGTACACTGTAGGGCTGAAAAGGCCCCCATGGGCTTTTAGACGATTTGACTTCCTCGGTCCCTCGTCGGGCCAGGAAGTGGTTTGAAGACAATCAGGTTAAGGAGATTAGAAGAATGTACGATCCAGTAATGGTGCAACCGATGCGCGAAGAGCTTACCCAGCTTGGAGTTCAAGAGCTCCGCACGGCCGAAGACGCACAAGAGGTGTTGGGGAAGAAAGAGGGGAGCGTGCTCCTAATCGTGAATTCCGTCTGCGGTTGCGCTGCGGGCAACGCCCGTCCGGCTGTGGCCATGGCCAAGCATCACAGCGCTCAACCCGACAAGATGGTCACGGTTTTTGCTGGCAACGACGCTGAGGCAACCGCGGCAGCTCGTGAGTACATCGTGGGTTACCCGCCTTCGTCCCCGGCCATGGCGCTTTTCCAGAATGGCGAGATCGTCCTCATGCTCGAGCGTAAAGATATTGAGGGGCGCATGGCTCAGGAGATCGCCCAGGACTTGAATATCGCCTTCGACAAGCTCGGAGCCGGGAGTGCCAGCTAGGTCCTCCGGTCAGTCTAAGTTCTTAGAAATCTAGGTGTTGACAGCGGATTCGGGTCTCCCTATAATCGCTGCCCTTTGCACAACTCTGTCTAAATAGAGGTTAGAATGTCGACGCAAACATTTACGGTTAAGCCCGAAGAGCGGAAGTGGTACATCATCGACGCTTCGGAACACAACTTGGGACGCCTCGCGTCTCGGGTGGCCACAGTTCTTCGCGGTAAGCACAAGCCGATTTTTTCACCGCATCTCGATCACGGAGATCATGTGGTGGTAATTAACGCGGACAAAGTTAAGGTCACCGGCAACAAAGCCGAGAAGAAGACCTACTTCCGCTACACCGGCTATATCGGTGGTGGTCGTATTACCACCTTCCAAGAAATGCTGGATAAGTATCCCGAGCGCATTGTCGAGCACGCGGTGAAGGGCATGCTGCCTAAGAACCGTCTCGGTCGCTCTATGTTTAAGAAACTCAAAGTGTACGCGGGAGACAAGCATCCTCATGCTTCTCAAGATCCCGTCGATTTTCCCGAGCACGTCGGTCGACGTAGCCAGTAGTAGGAGGATAGAGGGTTGGCGAATTACTTGGCTTTGACCACAGGACGCCGGAAAACTTCGGTAGCACGGGTTCGTATGGTTCCCGGTTCCGGAAAACTCACGGTGAACGGGCTCGACGCGGCTAGTTACTTTGGGCGCGAAACTTTGATGATCATGATCGGCGCACCGCTCGATGCGACCCAGGCCGGTGATCAATACGACTTTATTGCGACATGTCGTGGTGGCGGGAAATCCGGCCAGGCTGGCGCACTACAGCATGGAATCTCTCGGGCTTTAGTTGAGGCGGACAACTCGTTACGCCCCACGCTAAAACGCGGAGGATTCCTGACGCGCGACTCCCGTATGGTTGAACGTAAGAAATACGGACAGCCCGGAGCTCGCAGGAAGTTCCAGTTCTCCAAGCGGTAGAACCGGCTTCGTACATATCACTCACGCAGTGTCGACTTCCGGCGTGGTCCAGTTGGGCTAAAGGAAGGTCTCTTCAACGACATTGCGGTAGTTAAACGCCATTAAAGGAGAAGAGATCAGTATGGCTTTACCCTCAATGCAGGAACTCCTCGAAGCAGGAGTCCACTTTGGACACCAGACTCGTCGTTGGAATCCAAAGATGCGCAAATACATCTTCATCGAACGCAACGGGATTCACATTCTCGACTTGCAAAAGACCCTCCAGTGCTTGCACGTGGCTGTAGACGCAGTAAACCAGGCCGCTGGTCGGGGTGGTTCGATCCTCTTTGTTGGCACCAAAAAGCAAGCTCAGGGAATTATCGCTGAGGAAGCTACCCGCTCCGGTCAGTACTTTGTTACCGACCGATGGTTGGGCGGCATGATGACCAACTTCAAGACGATCCGAGGCAGCATCGCTCGTCTTAAAGACCTCGACCGCATGGTTGAGACTGGCGTTATGGCCAGCTTGAGCAAGAAGGAAGGTTCCCGCCGTGAAAAAGAACGGCAGAAACTTGAGCGTGTGTTCTGTGGCATTAAGTCCATGGAGAAGCTCCCGTCTCTTGCTTTCATCGTCGACACCAATGCCGAACGCATTGCCGTGAACGAATGCTCACGTTTGGGGATTCCCATTGTCGGTATCGTCGATACCAACTGTGATCCCGAACTGATCGACTATCCCATTCCCGGGAACGACGATGCTCTTCGCTCGATCAAACTGATCGCTAAAGTGGTGGCAGATTCCTCCATGAACGCACAGCGGTCGGCCGAAGAAGGTGTGGATTATTCGCAGGGTTACTCTGCTGGTGGCGACGCGGAAGAAGAAGTGTCGTCCGCGATCAGCAGCTAACCACAAAACATTCAAACAACATCTGAACTTTAAGGAGCGAATCATGACGGCGATTTCCGCAAGCATGGTCAGCGATTTACGCGCAAGAACCGGTGCGGGCATCATGGATTGCAAGAAAGCCCTTGCCGAAAACGATGGTGACATCGAAAAAGCAGTCGATCATCTACGTAAGGCCGGTGTGGCCAAGGCTGCAAAAAAAGCCGGTCGGACCACGGCCGAAGGCCTCGTTCACTCGTACATTCATACCGGTGGCAAAATTGGCGTTTTGCTCGAGCTCAACTGCGAGACCGACTTCGTCGCTCGAAACGAGAAGTTCTCTGCGTTAGCTCACGATCTCGCCATGCACATTGCGGCTTCCAGCCCGGTGGCGGTTGAGCGTGAAGACGTTGCCCCCGAGATCATCAACAAAGAGCGCGAGTTTGTTTCCGCTCAGGCCCGTGAAAGCGGTAAGCCTGATGAAGTGGTCGAAAAAATGGTCGAAGGTCGCATTGGCAAGTTCTACGGAGAAATCGTTCTCATGGAACAACCCTTTGTGAAAGACCCTGACAAAAAGGTCTCAGAACTCATCACCGATGCCATTTCCACCATCGGCGAAAACATCAAGATCAAACGCTTCACGCGGTTTGAACTTGGTGCGGAGGATTAGTGAGCGAACCAGCTGGTCATCAGCAAAAACTCCGCTACAAGCGGATTCTCTTTAAGATCAGCGGCGAGATACTTTCCGGTGAAGGCGGTTTTGGTTTAGACCAAGACCGCCTTGCTGCGCTGAGTGAAGAAATTCAAAGCGTGGTCGACGCCGGTGTCGAAATCGGCCTTGTCATTGGTGCCGGCAATATCTTTAGAGGCCTAAAGGGCGCCTCCCAGGGCATGGACCGCGTGGTCGCGGACCATATGGGCATGCTAGCCACCGTCATCAACGCCTTGGCCGTCCAAGACAGCCTGGAAAGTCACGGCCTCTTTACCCGCGCTATGTCCGCCATTAATATGGAGCAAATCGCGGAACCCTTTATCCGTCGACGCGCGATGCGTCACCTGGAGAAAGGGCGAATCGTTCTTTTTGCGGGAGGCACTGGAAACCCCTATTTCACCACCGACACTGCGGCGGCTCTTCGTGCCGTCGAAATTGGTGCCGATGTGCTCATTAAGGGGACAAAAGTCGACGGCGTATACAGCTCCGACCCCAAAAAAAACCCTGATGCGACCCGCTACCGGCACATCACCTACATGGACATGCTGGGTAAGGGGCTCAAGGTCATGGACTCAACCGCGATCACGCTTTGTATGGATAATAGGCTGCCTATTGCAGTCTTTGACTTTTCAAAGCCTGGGCTTTTGAAAAAATTGATTCTCGGCGAGAAAGTCGGGACCGTGGTTTCGGAGGAGGAGCATGTCTAGCGATTTAACACAGTACGAAGAACGGATGCGTAAAGGAGTCGAATCCTACAAACGCGATCTGTCTAATATTCGAGCGGGTAAGGCCAACGCCTCGCTGCTCGACGGAATCACCGTGGATTACTACGGGACTCCAACTCCCATCAATCAGGTGGCAACGATTTCTGTCCCCGAAGCACGACTTCTGGTCGTAGCTCCGTGGGAGAAGAACTTGCTCAAAGAGATTGCAAAGTCCATTCTTGGCTCCGACCTCGACCTGAATCCGCAAGATGACGGTTCGGTTCTAAAGATTCCGATCCCTCAGCTGAATGAAGACCGTCGTCGCGACATGGTGAAACAGGCCAACAAGATGACAGAAGACGCACGGATTGCGGTTCGCAATGTGCGTCGCGATGCTAACGAAGGCCTCAAGAAGGCTCAGAAAGCAGGCGAGATTTCCGAGGACGATTCTCATCGGTTAATGGATCAGGTGCAAAAGCTCCACGACAAGTTCATTGCCGAAATCGAAGACGTCTTTAAGAAGAAAGAAGCGGAGGTCATGGAGGTCTAGTCCGGCTCCACTTGGAGGCCCAGCGGTGCCCGAAACGAAACGCCTCGAAAAAGAAGAACAGCTGAAGAGGGAAATCCTCGAATCCGGACCTGTCCCGCAGCACGTGGCTGTGATCATGGATGGGAACGGACGCTGGGCGAAAAAACGCGGTCGTCTCCGTGTGTTTGGTCACCTTGCCGGTCGCAAGTCGGTCCGACGCACCGTAGTGGGGTGCCGTGAGCTTGGTGTGAAAGTTCTTACCCTCTACACCTTCTCGGTAGAAAATTGGCATCGGCCGGCGACTGAAGTCTCGGCCCTCATGCGACTCTTGCAACAGACCCTCCGTGAGCAACGCGAGGAAATGCGAGAGAATGGCATCACTCTCCACACCATCGGGCGCTACGACGACCTTCCCAATTCTGTTCGCCGCACCATCGAGGAAACCCAGGAGTACCTCAAGGGCGGTTCGGATATGAAGCTCATTTTGGCTCTCTCTTATGGGGGCAGAGCGGAACTTGTCGACGCTATGCGAGGGGTGGCGGCCAAGGCCAAATCCGGAGAGCTTGATCCCGACCGCATCGACGAAACCACCATTAAGAACCACCTGTACACCGCCGGCCTGCCCGATCCCGATCTGGTCATTCGCACCTCCGGCGAAGAACGCATCTCCAACTTCCTACTCTGGCAAACCGCTTACTCTGAATGGTGGGTGAACGAAGTTCTGTGGCCCGACTTCAGCAAAGAACATCTCTTCACCGCAGTTCGTGATTTCCAAAAGCGAGAACGTCGTTTTGGGCGTGTCCGCTAAAGAGACCTACTCGCCTCAGTGGCGAGCCCAATCCTTACCTAAGCGGGTTGCCTCAGCCATTGTGCTGGTGCCCCTGGCGTTGGCGGCGGTTTGGTATGGAGGCTGGTATTTAGCCGCATTTTGGCTCTTGTTTGTTTTTGTAGGCTTGATCGAGTTTTACGGCATGGCCAAGGCGCAAGGTCACCCCGTCGTTTCCTGGCTTGGCATCGCCGCGGGTGTCACCCTCATTCTTCTCACCGAATTGGGGCGCCTCGATCTGGCAGGTCCCATCGGTCTTCTTGTTGTTGTCATTTCCTTCGCCAGCTGTTTGCGCGGCCCACTTCAGGGAAAGCTGATGGGGTTGGCTTTAACTTGGTTTGGTTTTATCTATGTGGCCGGGTTGGGAGCCCATCTCCTGTCCCTTCGCCATCTTGAGCGAGGCTTTGGCCTGTTGCTTCTCACGCTGCTTGCCACCTGGAGCGCCGACGTTTTTGCGTTCTTTATTGGAGTGAAGTGGGGGAAGCGCAAGCTCGCACCCCGGATTAGTCCTCACA
>JABDJR010000510.1 GCA_013003415.1 Candidatus Eiseniibacteriota bacterium
TTTCAGCAGCATCTACAGTATTTTGTAATAAGGTTGCCACGGTCATGGGGCCGACGCCACCGGGGACGGGGGTCATGGCGGAAGCAACTTCCTTCACGTCGGGGTGTACGTCGCCAACCAGTTTGAACTTTCCGGGCTTATCGGGGTTCGGCACGCGATGAATGCCCACATCGATGACCACCGCTCCGGGGCGCACCATTTCGGGAGTGATCATTTGCGCTTGCCCGGCTGCCGCGATGATCACATCGGCTTGGGAGGTCCATGCCGGGATCTCTTTGCTTCGACTGTGAAGCAAGATGACCGTAGCATCTCGACCCGGGCCCTTCTGACTAAGAAGATTCGCAACCGGCCGACCCACAATGTTAGAGCGACCAATCACGGCCACCACCTTGCCTGATAGATCGATTTGCTCTCGATGCAAAAGATAGAGAATTCCCAAAGGTGTACACGGGAGAAGGGTTGGCTCTCCTCGGACAAGCTTACCCACAGAGACGGGATGGAAGCCGTCAACGTCTTTGGCCGGGTCCATGAGGTTCAGCAAGACTTGGGCGTCCCAGCCCTTGGGAAGTGGCAGTTGAAGAAGGATCCCATGGACGTTTGGATCTTGGTTGAGATCTTGCATGGTTTGCCGAACTTCTTCAGGGTTGGCATCTTCTGGGAACACAATGTTCTTGGATTGGACGCCAACCTTCTCGGCCGCTTCAGCTTTCTTTCTGAGGTAGACAATGGAGGCAGGATCTTCCCCGACCCGCATCATGGCCAGGGTAGGAACAATACCTCTGCCGCGAAGCTCTTCGGATCGACGAGCGACCTCCTCATGAATCTCTTGGGCTCGCAGCTTTCCATCGATGCGCTTGGCCGACATGACGTCTCCTAATGAATTCATTTGAAATTGAAGATTTGGGGGGTATCCATAAATAAAAATTCCCCGCTCTTGTCGTGTGAAGCGGGCTTTTGAACCTAGTCGTTAAAGTGGAAATCGTATTCCGGGCTTCGCGAACTCCGAAGAGTGCACTCCGACCCGGACTTCTGATCTCCGCAAACTAGGCGTTGGCTCAAAAATACCAGGATCATCACAAACAAGGCAGGGAATTCTAAGCTTACTTGTTAGTTCCCATCGAGGGCCTCGTCTAATGAAAAAGACAGGGCCTTCAGACGTGTTTCAACATCTTCACCCAACTTGGGTGTTTGTTTCCGCGACTCAAACAAGTCGCTGGCAATGCTCAATGCTGCTAGAACCGAAAGCTTGGCCGGATGCACCGCCGCTTTCGGGTCGAGAGCTTTCATGGTGTCGTCGACATACTCAGCAAGTTCTTGCATCTGACCTTCGCTGAGATCTGTCCTCAAAGTGTAATTCTGACCACGAATTTTAACCGTGGTTTCGGAAAGGCTTTGGCTCAAGAGATTCTCCCCCTACTCTAAACCAACCGACTGCAAACGTCCCACAAGTTCTTCGATGCGGTGCATCACATGCGTGCGATCTTGAACCAAACGATCATTGAGATGTTTGAGCTTGCTAACTTCTTGATCGGTCTGAGCGCTCTTTCCGACTTCGCCTTCCAGTTCAAGAATGCGTTCTTCCTTCGTGTGGAGAATCTGGCGCAGTTCGTCTCGCTCTTCACGGATGCTGCGAATCATGTCGACTGCCGTCTGCACTCTGTTCTCGAGGCGATTCAAGATTTCAGTTTCGCTTGCTTCCTCGCTGACAGTGCTTGCATCTTTTGTATCGACTTCGCTCGGGGCGATGGTTTTTGTTACGCCGTCACTAAGTCCCGAATTGTTACCTGAATCCTGCATCGTCTCTCCCACCGGTTGATTGGCTAAAGCGCTTTACGCATCTCGAAGTTTAACCTCTCGGCCCTCGAGTTGCTTAATTATTTTCCCAACCCAGCGATCTATTTCGGATTCTTCAAGGGTACGGTCGCCCGCGCGGAACACGAGCGAGAACCCAAGACCCTGATGACCGTCCGGGATGTGTTTACCCTCGTAGTGGTCGAACAGCTCCAGGCTTTCAAGTTGCTTTCCGGCGGCTTTGCGGATGAGATCACGCACGTCTTGCTGGGTCATGGACTTTGGAACAACCAAAGCAAGGTCCCGTTTCACAGACGGATAACGTGAGGGTTCTTGGTAGGTGCGCGGTAACAAGAAGGAATGCGGCAAGCTATCCAACTTTATTTGTCCTGCGAACATAGGTTGCCGTACACCCAGTCCCTTGCGGGCGCGGGGAGAAAGTTCCCATACAAACCCAAGCACTTGTCGCCCCGAACTGATGGCTAGAGCACCATGGGGAAACAGCTCTTCGCCAGTATAGGCCTGCCATTTCAGGTCGTCAATTTGCAAAGCGCGCAAAAGGGATTCGCAGACACCTTTAAACTCATCCAGTCCATAGGAGCGCCCGGCCCGTTCCTTCGAAGGCTCGAAATCACCTCCCGAGGCGGCAAGCCCCAGCCACAAATCTTCCTTCGCAAGTTTGCCCGCTCCCCGACTTTGAAAGGTCTTTCCAATTTCGAAAACCCGCACTTCGGGAGAACCATGGCGCAAATTGTGGCTAACCACGTCCGCCAACCCTGGAACAAGGCTCGCAC
>JABDJR010000582.1 GCA_013003415.1 Candidatus Eiseniibacteriota bacterium
CGGGCCTTGGAGGTTGCCGCAGCCGGTGGTCATAACCTGCTTCTTGTGGGACCACCGGGCTCTGGCAAAACCATGCTGGCACGCCGCCTACCCGGCATTCTTCCCGAACTCGGTGAACATGAAAGCATTGAAGCCACCTGCATCCATCAGGTCGCGGGAACTCTACGACCCGGCTCGCCGGTACTTCGTGTTCCGCCCTTTCGCGCGCCCCACCACACGGCTTCGGCGCCCGCGCTCCTCGGTGGTGGAGCCAGCCCTCGACCAGGAGAAGTCAGCTTGGCTCATCATGGGGTGCTCTTCTTGGATGAAGTCGCCGAGTTCAACCGCGATGCCCTTGAAGGCCTGCGACAACCACTGGAAGAAGGCTGCGTCACGATTTCTCGGGCCAGATACACCGTGACCATGCCCGCTCAATTCACCTTTGTAGCCGCCATGAACCCTTGCCCTTGCGGCTACCTTGGGGACCCAAAGCGGTCTTGTACCTGTCCGCCTTCACGCTTGGCTTCCTACCGGAGGAAGATGTCGGGGCCACTCTTGGATCGCATGGACTTGCAACTCGTCGTGCCGCCGGTTGTGGTTGGAGATCTCACGAATCAGGAGATCGGAGATTCGAGTGCAACTATTCGCGGGCGAGTTAGGCAAGCGAGAACACTGCAGCAGGAACGACAGGGAAAGCTAAATGGCACGCTCCACCATACTGAAAGTGAGAACCTCGGTCACGATGACGGAGCGTTGCGACTCTTACGCCGAGCCATGGAAACCTTCGGCTTTTCGGCCCGTACCTATCATCGACTGTTGCGAGTAAGCCGAACCTTGGCTGACCTTGCCGGAGAGAAAACCGTGAACAACAAGAACATCGGGGAAGCCTTGCAGTACCGCTTCCGAGATCTTGGCGAAAGGCTTTAGCCTCCGCAGCCGTTGGAGCTTACGATACGGTTCTCCCATGGAACTGCGATGGCCTAGCTGTCAAAAGGGGCTCCCCCTATGCTGAAGGAGGAGCCCACTCTGTTTAGGCCGTCTTAACTCCGTTTGGTGGGTTCGGCTTACCTAGTTCGTCTTCACAATGCGGGTCGTATCAAATTTGCGGTCCGCAAGCATACGAACAAAATACACTCCGGAAGGAGCGTGTCTGCCGTCTTGGTCTCGACCATCCCATGTCCACTCCCAGACACCCGCGTCAACCGCGTTGAATTCTTGGGACAGCAACCGTCGTCCTTGCACGCTAAAGATCTGCAGAACTACGTCGCTTTGTCTCTCCAAAGCCCAGTTGATCCGCGTCCCTGCGGTGAACGGATTCGGAGAAGCGGGCAAGATCTTCGTCACCGTGGGTGCCACATCACGGTAGCTCGTTGATTGATGCGGGCACTGCTTATTGCAACCACTGCCCCCCTGAGACTCCACAATGAAACTTCGCGTCCCCGACCACTCTCCTATGCCACAGTCGTTGAGGGTTCTGGAGCGCCAGTAGTACGTGCCGATGCCCAGAGCGGGAGAGGTCCAGCTTGAACTTCCATAGAAAGTTCCCGAAGTCGCAACCGGTGAGCTGAAATCCGCGCTGTCATCGATCTCAAAGTTGTAGTAGAGCGTGGTGGGATGCCCCGAGCTACTGAGGGTTACGCTCGCTGGGGCGGTAAACGTCTGATTGGCAGAGGGTGATAGAAGCTGGGGAGCCTTTGGCTGCCCGAGGTTCTTGATGACAAAAATGTCTTGGGTGAAAAGGCCGTTCGCTATAACCACATCGAGGGCCCCGTTTGCATCAACATCGACTGCTAGGATGTCCACACCGTTCTGGTGCAAACTCGCAGCATCGTCGTTTAGCACAAAACTTCCGCCCCCGGTATTCTCAATCCATGAAATACCGTTTGTCGAGGTCTTGGCCATGACAATGTCTAGGTCGCCATCGCTATCGAAGTCTCCAGGCGCAAAAGTGTTTCCACCAACCGAGGCCACCGAGATACCGGATGAGAAGGCACCAGTACCATCGTTTATGTGGACCGAAACCGTAGCGAGATCATGAACGGCCACATCGCCAAATCCATCGTTGTTGAAGTCGCCCACAATCAGATCGCGAGGTTGGATGCTGCCGTAGTCTGTGCGCCCGGAGTAATCACCATCGCCACCATTCAGGAACACGGAAAACGTGTTGGATCCGACATTGCCAACCACGAGATCTAACAGTCCATCGTTGTTCATGTCGTGGATGATCGGATCCTGGGGTGAGCTGTCCGCAGGAAACAAGACGGGGGCGGTCAGAGTTCCACCCGAGTTGTAGAGAACCGCTAGCTGATCTGTGGCTCCATAAGCGCCAACCACAATGTCGACCAGCCCGTCCGCATCGATGTCTGCCGCATCACTTCCACCGTCCAGACCGGCTATGGATAGCGATTGAGAAGCTAACAAGTTCCCAGACCCGTCGTTTAAGAACGTTACTAACCGATCCGAACCCCAGAACGGGATAACAAGATCTACCGCTCCATCCCCGTTTATGTCGGCAACCGTCATGTCCTCGGCGCCGGTGTCGCTACCCAAGGCAAGCTCCGTGTGAGTGGGGTATCCCCCAGAGCCATCGTTCCACAGCACCCAGATTTTGTTCTGCGAAGCGGTTCCCGCAACGACTAGATCTTGATCGCTGTCCCCATCGAAGTCTGCCGCCGCCATGTAAAGCGGATCCGGGGACGAGTTGTAACTCGATCGAGGTTGAAATTCAGCGTAGCTACACACGTCTGAATAAAACTGCCAAGAATACCCCCCGAAATCCGGGCTTCCATCAAGCGCAGCCATGGTTTCACTTAAGGTAACGGTGTAGGTCTTGGCCTCGGGAAAGGCACTAGTCGCGATGAAAAAGGCGTTGTTGTTGCCGCTAAAATAGACACTACCGGCCACACTTTCTCCATCTTCGCTACGAACGGTGATCGAACCAGGGGTGATGGTGGCCGGATCCATCGCTTCGGAAAAGGTCACTTGAATGGTGGGCCCTACGACACCCAAGGCGTTCGGGGCTGGATCGACGGCCGACACCAGCGATTGTTCTCCGCCACCCATCATCATGGTCGGACGATGCAGAGCCATGATTTGCTCCATGCGGGCACCTTGGCCCGGAGTGAACTCATCCATGCAGGAATCGTAGGAGTAATCCATAAAGTTGAAGATCGAATCCGGGCCGTCACCGGGGCAGCTATCTTGACCAATCGGACACCCGTTCGTGGCTATCCACTGTGGGGGCGTGTCATCGACTTCATCCCCGGGGCTAGAGCATCCACCTTGAAACACATGGTATAGGCCCACGTAGTGACCGATTTCGTGGGTGACCGTGTCTCCCTCGTTGTAGTTGGTGATGGAGCCGCCGGGTAGGGACTGATAATGATTCACAACCCCGTGGATGACACTATCCTCGGGGTAGTGCCACGGAAACCGGGCGTAGCCCAACAAACCCCCAGGCAAGTTGCCCGTGTAGCAGTTTAAGGTTGTGGCCGGATCGACCGCCAGAGCAGTTTTGAAGGCTATTTCGGTTCCACTCGGCGGCCAGTTGGATCCTTCGGTGGACCAAGATGTGTTGTTGGTTCGAGTCACGCTATGCAAGACAAATTGAAAGTTCGTCCCGGCAAACCCGGCGTTGAGAACCGCAATCTGATCATCAATCTGCTGATTGGTGACATCCCACTGCCCGGTATCACTCCTCAGGACGTGAAAAGCGACCGGGATAGTAACAACCCCGGAGGTCGGGCCCCCAACACGATTGTTGAGCCAAGCATCAACAGCGCTTTCGATCTGCTGTTGTTCAGTCTCGGTTGGGTGCGGGGTTTCACACCGTTCTTGGGCAAGGGTTTGTGTACTCAATAGCACGCAAAGAAGAAGGCATGACGCTAGGATCTGGAGACGTTTCATCAGAAACTCCATTTTGTTTCAAAATATGCAAACGAATTAGTGGCTGTAACGCTGGCCATGCGCTCTGTATATTTATTTGTAGACGGCAGTGAATCGCTTTTTCCCTCTAGGATTTACTGCGTGATAGGTCTCTGCGAATCCCTTCATCCCGATTGGAGATTGGCTTCATGATGCGACGCATTCTATTTTCCGTTCCCGCACTCTTGGCGGTTTACGCTTTTTCGGCAGCGGGTTCAGCTCATGCCATCGATCCCCCCGAAGCCGAAGGCGTTTTCTACGCCGATGGTGAAGCGATTGCCCTCACCCACGCTCATGCACACCTCCACGACAACGCCGAAGGTGTGTTAGATCGGACCCCCGAACTGCGGATTCTCCTCGCCGACCGTGAGGTCAGCCGTGAGGTTATGGAGGGTTTGATCTTCCTTCCTGTTGAAGAGATGGCAAGACAAGGAGAGGTTCGAGGATTGCTGATCCAGATGACCCCTGAGAAACCCAACGAGATCAACATCACGTACTTAGAGGCACCCGGCGAGCCCGGAATGTCGCTGATGAACCAAAGCTTTTCCACCAGCGGGAAAGATCTCTGGGAAGAGTTTATGTTTCATCCTCAGAGAGTTAGCGGCAGCTTTTCCGAAGGAGACATCGAAAACGCTAGCGGGTTTACCTTCACCTTCAGTGCCCCCGTGTTCAATGAACATGAGGTCACGGCCGACTTGAAAGGTAAAGACGCAAAGAAGAGCCCTCACGCGGCCATGCTTCAAACCCAGTTTGAGATCATGAAAAAGGGCGACCTCGATGGTTTGCGCGCGCTGCAAACCAAAGCGTCCAAAGCCAAGATGGCTGAGAGAATGGAAGCCATGGGACTAACCGAGGAGAAGCTCCTGCAAATGCTCCAGCAAATGATACCCATGCAGGAAGAGCTTCTGGGTCAGATCGATCGTGTGGTTGAGCGGGGAAACCGAGCCACCGTGATCTACAAAGTCGAAGACGGCCAACAGTGGACGAACCTCGTCCGCGAAGAAGGGGTATGGAAGTCGGACAACTAGCCCAGGGGTCGGACTAAACGATCTCAAAACGAAACGTCCCCCGAACTGAGCAGTTCGAACTAACCTCCGTTGTGTACATCAGCGGAGGGTTCAGTACTCAGTAAGGAGGACCCTCCAATCATACAAGAGCAACCTACTTTTTGTATGAGCTTTCGGGCGCGAAATCGAGGCTGGTTCCTTCGGCTAGTCGCGGGCGAAAAACAACCAGTCGGTTTGCTCTTCGTTCACATGAATATTAAAGAAGGTCACTGGTTCTACTCGGACTTGCTTGAAGCTTGCCCGAAGAGCGTCCGCAAAGTCAGAGCTCTCAGCATAAGACCAAACGCCCAGAATGCCCCCAGGCTTCAGGTGTTGCTTTGCCTTTAGAAGCCCCTCCTCCGTGTAAAAATGGCCCGGACCGCGGTCGAGCCGATCGTCCGGTGAGTGGTCGACGTCGATAAGGATGAGATCGTGATGGGCTTCCGGCGGGCTCGCTAGCCGCGCGTACACGTCACCTTGCACCGCGTGGAATCGTGAGTCGGCTCGCAGTTCTTTGGAAAGCGGGAACATATCCTGCTGAAGCCACTGAATCACTTGAGGCAGAAGATCAACCACTTCGACTCGAGAAACATTCTCAGCCGAAAGTACGGCTTGGGCCGTGTAGCCAAGCCCCAAGCCTCCCACCATCGCATCGAGTTCCTCTCCCCCATGCATTTCGGTAGCGACACGGGCCAGGGCGCGTTCGGAGTCGGTGTGGAAGCTGCTCATGAGAAATTCGTGGTCGAGCGTGATCTCCGTTACCACGGTTCCAGGATGGGATAACAATTCTCGGCGGCGAAGACAAAGATCGCCCAGGGGGCTCGACTCATAGGCGAGGATTTCTAGGTTGGATGGGCTCATATTTTGGAGTGTGGCACAAAAAAACGGACCGGAGTAGAACTCCGATCCGTTTAGACAATCTGTTATCTGTAAGTCTAGTTAGCTCTACGACGACGGCGGAGAACGCCACCACCGAGCAGCCCGCCGACCAACAAGGCCATGGTTGTGGGCTCAGGAATGGGGGTCTCGGGTGTTCCCGAGAGTTTTGAACTACCACTACGGCTCGAACCTTCGAGCCCGACGCTTGTAAGACGAGCGCCAACCTCAGTAAAGCTACCCGCGGTGAGAACACCCCGATCAGCGATCGTGAAGATGGTGGATCGAATGTCATCGGAGCCTATTCCCGGGGTTCCAATCTTCACACCCAGATCGAAGGGAGAATGAGGATTCACGGTGGCTCCATTGCCTAGGTTGTTCGTGTCGAATCCGAAACCGGTCACGTCTGCGCCTACAATGTCTGCACCCGTAAACCCGGCGGGGGTTGTGTCCCAGTTAAAGAACACGCCGCGGATATCGCCAATATTAGGATTGGCAATCACATCAACCTTAAACTGGATCAGTCCTGGAAGGATGCCATCGTTAATTTCAACGCGAACGTCGGCAGGCGCTCCGGTAAACGAGCTTAGATTAAAAAAGGTGGTCATGGCGCTTGCTGGAGCAGCGGCAAGGCAGGCGATCAATACTCCAAGAACAAGGCTTCGGCACAGGGTCATTTTCTCTCCTCCACGGTGACCATCGATTATAACAGATTCCCATGGCTACACAAAACCTGGTTCACGAGTCGCAAATTCGGTAAACCGCACAGAAGAAGAAACATCGTAAAGGGCTTCCCAGCCCGGCATTCGATTTTGCTGGGTGCTTTCACCCTTCATAGAAACCCTAAGGCTGGATTACCCCCCCTAAAAAAACTGGATTACTCCGCCCCAAAAAAAGGGGCCGGAGTTTGAAC
>JABDJR010000037.1 GCA_013003415.1 Candidatus Eiseniibacteriota bacterium
CGCGGTATCTCATTGGAAAGGCGATCAAAACTGCCTTTGAAGACCGCATGCCTAAGGTTCACCCGGAACGAAAACGGAAAGCGGAAGAGGTTCCCGAACCCACCAGCCCCTATCAACCCATCATGGAATGGTTCCGGGGAGGCAAGACCCTCGATCTCACCGACAGCATGAACACCGAAGAACACTACAAGGCCCTAGCCGAAGTCACGGGTCTTGAAGCGCTGGCGCGCGAACATATCGGCGGAACAAACCCAAGCCAGTTGGGGCCCGCCATGGAGTTCGTGGTGGAAGGCCTTCATCAATCCAGCGTGCTGGCCAAAGAAGAGGTTGAGGGCCGTCGCGTGTTCATGGACATGTTCCAAACCATGTTCAGTGGCATGGACAAAGCGTGAGGGTTCGTTATTCCGAGTGGAATCAGGCTCTAGAGAATTACATTCAGTCTCTGGAAGACTTGCGGAAACTCTTCTACCAACTTCTGCTCCGCACCGATGGCGATGTGAACGAGGCTATTCAGTGGTTAAAACGGCTGCAAGAGCGAGGCATGATTCCCGAAGGCTGGGACTTGGAGTCGTTCTTGGAACAAATGGAACGCGACAACCTCATTCAAAACGAAAACGGCCAAATGCGTCTCACCAAACGAGGCGAACGCTCCATTCGTAAAGAGTCCTTAGAGATTATCTTTGGCGGCCTGAAGAGTGGCCCGGCCGGAGATCATCGGGCTCCCGAGATTGGTCAGGGAGGCGAGCGTCTTTCAGAGACTCGCCCCTACCGGTTCGGAGACAATATCTCGGATCTCGATCACCCGGGGACGGTGAAGAACGCATTAAGACGCGGCATCGACAACATTCAAATCTCTGAAGATGACTTTGAGGTTTTTGAAACCGAGCACATGACCTCGGCCGCCACCGTGTTGCTCCTCGATGTGAGTCACAGCATGGTTCTCTACGGAGAAGACCGCATGACTCCGGCCAAGACGGTGGCCATGGCCCTCACCGAACTCATTCTGACCAAGTTTCCCAAAGACAGCTTGAATGTCGTGTTGTTTGGCGATGACGCTGAGGAAGTGGCTCTTGCGGACCTGCCTTATGTGGGCGCGGGCCCCTACCACACCAACACCAAAGCCGGGCTTCGCATGGCGCAGCAGATTCTGCGTCGGAAGAAGCATCCCCACAAGCAGATCTTCATGGTGACCGACGGCAAACCTTCCTGCATGTGGGTTGAAGGGCAGCTGTACAAGAACAGCTTCGGGCTCGACGAAAAGATCGTGAACCGAACTCTCGACGAAGCCACCTTGTGTCGGCGAAGAAACATCACCATCACCACCTTCATGGTGGCTCAGGATCCCTGGCTGGTGAACTTTGTCGAGGACCTTACCGAAATTAATAAAGGGCGCGCTTATTTCACCGGCCTCGACGATTTGGGTGGGTTTCTACTCCATGATTTTGTGAAGAACAGAAAACGGCGCATGCGCTAGACTGTACTTATACGCGTTTCTCCTCCCTCGCCCCAATAACCTGGAGCGAATCATGCGCCTTCTCTGCGTTAGCCTCTCTCTCACTCTGTGTCTTCTTCTATCCTGCAGCTCTTCATCCACCAGTCCTGATAAGGCGGATGGGTGGACTTTCGTTGACTTTCCCCGTTTCTCGGGCGGCATTTTCGACGTTACCTTTCAAGGAGATCGCGGGGTTGCCATTGGCGTGCAACCCGGAAGCGGGGGCGGCCAGATTCCAGCAGTACTTGAATACAGCGATGATCGCTGGGTAGTTTCGAACACCCCTGAATTGAATGAACTGATCCTTGTCTCTGTTGGAATCACTCCTACAGGGGAAACCCTCCTAGCAGGCTTGAATCCGTCTACCGAGCATTCGGTGCTTGTGGACCCGAGAGCCAATCCTACCGTGCAGGAAATTCAAAGTGACGCGGCCTTCTTCGGCCTGCACTTTGGGTCGGTCAACTATGCCTACGGAGTTGGGAACGGCGGACTGCTTTTTCGAGAGCAGGCTCCCGGCGATTGGGTTTCCGAAGCGTTTCCAGCAGTATCATCCGCCGAGGTCGGCATCCGTGACATGGTCGAAAGCCAAGGAACCGTCTACGCATGCGGATGGGACGATGGTGGTCCTCCCTACCGGTTTGTTATGCAAAACGGCGGGCAAGGCTGGAGCCCGATGGACGTCCCTACCGATTCTCAAATCAACAGACAGTTCACGACATTGGCGGCAGGGTCAAACTTACTTCTTTACGTGGGGGGCCTGGCCTACTCACCTAACGACGAAACAAATCCAGAAGTTCACGGGCCCTTTCTTCTGCAGCACACCGCGGGAAATGGATGGACCGCACTCGTTCTTCCGGCAAGGGAAGATATTGGGACGATCAACGACCTAGTTCTTGTCGGCAACACCCTCATCGCAGCCACAGGTGCCGGAAATGGAAAGGCCGGCGTTCTCATTGCCAACGGCAGCGGCGTTACACACGAAGTCTTGAGTGA
>JABDJR010000163.1 GCA_013003415.1 Candidatus Eiseniibacteriota bacterium
AGGTAATCAGGCTGAGGCAAAGCAACGCTCCCAGCACAATCTTGGCCGCAAGTGAAGTTGGTAGGGCAGCTCTATCCCACATTGGCTAGCTCCCGGGTTCCTTTGAGCGCCGCTTGCCCTCCCACCATGAGGTTCTGAATCTCACCCGCGCCAACATTCAAACGCGCAATGAGGTGACTCGGAGAGGGTGGGGTCATGAGCTCGCCCTGGTAAATGTCGTAGCGATGTTTTTGCGGGTCAACAAAGTGTTGGTGATAGCAAGCGCAGGGGCCGGCGGCGGTTCCCGTGGCGGACTCTTCTTCAATGCCAAACAAGGGAGCAAACATACGCGACTTCAGCGAGCCGTCTTCCATGAGCACGTAGGGATAGAAGCCAATGGTCCCCAGTTGGCCACTTAAGGTTTCGAGCTTTGGAAAGTCGGGGGATAAGCCTTTCAGCGCTTCCAAACTTTGCAGCTGAACAATGAGCCAAGGGTTCCCGGTGCTGACCACCGAAGGTGCGTTGGCAAAGGCGTCGCTCTTCGTACCCAGGGCCTCGGCAATGACGGCGGTTTCCTCAGAGTCTTCCGCAAAGGTGTTGAAGCTCGGTTTCTTTTGCTCCATGAAGACACCGTCCTTCGCAAACGTGATCTTTCGCACGTCCTCAATGGTCTCTTTGGAAGACAACGGGCATTTGATGTGCCCCTGCTGCTGCAAAAGAAAAAACGATGCGATGGTGGCGTGGCCGCAATGGGGAATCTGGCGGTTGGGCGTGTAAAACTCGACTTTGAAGTCGGCCCGGTCCGAATGAGAAAAGAAGGCGGTTTCCGAGAGCGCCATTTCGGCGGCAATCGCCTGGCGTTCCCTGCGGGAAAGGGCGTCGGCGTTTAAGACGACGCCGGCGGGGTTGCCCCCTTCGTCGTCCATGGTGAACCCGTGAACAATGTAAACCTGAACCGGCTCGGACACGAAACCATCCCCAAGAAGTCTAGGAGCGGAACCAGCCTAAGCGACTTGGCTTGAGGAGTCCCACTGCAACCGCGGTCTTGAAGATCATACCGGGTACGAAGGGAAAGAATCCGAGCGCGAGCAAGGCGCCAACGCTTTCACCAACAAAAAGCTTCAACTGAGCGATGCCCAATACAAAGATCACTAGGTGGGCGGCGAGTAGGCCCAAGCTCAAGCGGAGCCAGGAGCTCCCGGACTTCACCAGCATGCCCGCGACCCAAGCTCCAATCACGAAGCCAACTAAGTAGCCACCGGTGGTGCCCAAAAGCACGCCGGGTCCGGAGGTGCCGTTGGCGAAGATGGGAAGACCGCTCACTCCGAGCGTGATGTAGAGAAGCTGGGACAGGGGACCCCAAACCGGGCCCAGGGCCGCGCCGGCCAGAATGACCGCCAAGGTCTGCAGGGTGATGGGTACCGGCGAGGAGGCCAAAGGAAACGAAACGTGCGCTCCAACGATGGTGAGAACAGTGAACAGCAAACATCCCAAGGCCATGGTGGGCCAAGAGCGCTGAACGAATGGGGTGTCTAGAGCGATCGATTTCACAAAGCCTCCTTGTTGAGCTAGCGGGCAGCATTGTAGCAGGTTTGGAGGGGGGCTGTGCTAAGCTCGTTGCCCGGTATTTCTAAAGGATTGCACGCATGAAGACAACAGATGTTGCCGTCATCGGAGGCGGCCTGGTGGGATTAGCCACCGCCTTGCGCCTCTCCGAGACCACCCTCGATGTGACTCTGATCGACAAGGGACCCTTTGGTGAAGAAGCGTCCATGGCCGGAGCCGGAATGCTCACGGCCCAGACTTTTGTGAGCCCGCTGGATCCCGGCACTCCCAGTTTTGCCCTTGAGCACGCCCATTTTTACGGCTCGCATCAAGCGCGCGATCTCTACCCGGTGTTTGTGGCCAAGGTCGAAGCCATGTCGGGAATCGAGGTTCCTTTGGAACTGAACGGGATCCTCACCGCGGCCGCGAATGCTACGGAGTTAAAGGATCTTGAAGCCCAAGTAAAGTGGCAAACCGATCAGGGCCTGAAGGCACGCATGCTGACTCCGGATGACATGGAGTCCGACTTTCCCGGTGTGGCTTCCATGGGTGGCGCGCACTTCGAACAAGATGGGTGGGTGGACAATCAAGCTCTAGTCGCAGCTCTTCGCGAAGCCGTAAAAGGTGCCGGCGTGACCGTGTTGGAAAACTGCCCCGTGGCACCGCTTCAAGTGAGTGGTGGGGAAGTGG
>JABDJR010000041.1 GCA_013003415.1 Candidatus Eiseniibacteriota bacterium
GAATATGGGTTTGAGGTCAAGTTTTTGAACCGGTCTACCTGCCAGCTAAACCTCTACGAAATAACGATTTAGAGCATCTAGCCCTTCACGCCGCCCAAGGTCAAACCACTGACCAAAAAACGATTCAAAAGCATGAAGAGAATGACCACCGGAATGCAGACGAGAACACTGCCCGCAGCGTAGTTGGCCCACTCGGTTTGGAAGGTACCGGCCAAACTTTCGAGCCCCAAGGGCAACGTGAAGAGCTCGCTGCTTTGAAGTACCACGCGCGCCACGATGAACTCGGACCACGCGGCCATAAAAGAAAACAGTGCGGTGATGGTGAGCGCAGGAGTCGACAGGGGCAACACGATACGCACAAAAGCGCCAAGAGGACTTAGGCCATCGATCATGGCCGCCTCTTCGAGATCGCGGGGAATCGTGTCGTAGTACCCCTTCATGGTCCACACACAAAACGGCAAGGCTGTGGTGACGTAGGCAATCACCAACCCAAACAAGCTATCGAGCAAACGTAGTTTCTGCAGCAGCAAGTACAGCGGCAGAAGCAACATGGTAGCGGGAAACATCTGTGTGAGTAGGAAGCTGGTCAGGGTGACGCGGTGACCCGGAAATCGAAAGCGACTGAAGGCATAGCCTGCGGTCGCCGCCAAACCTACCCCGATCACGGTCACGGTTAAGGAAACGATGGCGCTATTCCGAAGCCAGAGCAAGAAGTCCTTCTCGAAGAGCATGACCCGGTAGGCCTCAAACGTTGCGTTCTCGGGGATGATAGCCAGAGAGGTCGAATAGAGCTGGTTTCCCGGGCGTAGAGAGATTCCAATAATGAGAAGAATGGGATAGATCGCGGCAAGAGCGACAATGACCAAGAGAACGTGAAGCAGAATACTCTGAATGGGGCTGTTCTTTTTGGCACTCATGAGTACACCGACTCCGTTCCCCGCGACATTCTCATGTAGAAAATCACGAACACGAGCAGCAGCAAGAAGATCACAAACGAGAAGGCCGCCGCATAGCCATAGCGATAGTAGTCAAAGGCAGCTTTGTACACGTAGGTGACCAGAATATGGTTTGTATCTGCGGGCTTTCCTCCGTTGGTTACGAGCCAAATCACGTTCAGATTGTTGAACGTCCAAATCGTGCCCAGAATAATGGCGGGGACCATGACCGGCTTGAGCAGAGGAATCGTGATGTGTCTTAGCCGCGCTCTCCAACTGGCTCCGTCAATGGCGGCAACCTCATACAGTTCCTGAGGAATACTCTGGAGCCCCCCCAGGGCGATGACCATCATGAAGGGGAAACCCAACCAAATGTTGGTGATAACGGCGGCGGAGAAGGCCGCGGTTTCGCTGGATAGCCAGGGGATTTGCTCAAGCCCCATGGAAACCAAGATGAGATTCACCGCCCCGTATTCGTAGTTGAACATGCCGCGCCAGGTCAGGGCCGAAATGTACTGGGGCATGGCCCACGGCAAGATGAGGATCGCTCGATAAAGCCATCTTCCCTTGAGGGGACGATTCAAAACCAGGGCGAGGATCGTGCCCAGAACAACATGAGCAAAGATGTTGATCGAAGTCCAAACCACCGTTTTCCAGAACACGGCGTAGAGTTCAGGACTTGCAAAAAGCTCTTGGAAGTTGGCGAGCCCTATAAACTCCGGATTCCGGAACGTATAGAGATTCATGTTGGAGAAGGCGATACGGAAGTTGTAGAAGAACGGGTAGGCCACCACAAGCAGCATGGCCAAAAGCGAAGGCAGTAATAGAGTGTAGGCCAAGGGCAGATTGGAACCGGGCTTGCCTTTGAGCCAACGCATTCTCGTGTCCTATCGCCGCGATGCTTTTATTTTTTGCATCGCTTCGCCCTGCATGTTGCGCGCCGCCTGAGCCGGCGACTTGCTTCCGTTCATCACAAGTTGCATGTTGGGTCGCATAGAATCCCAAATGATCCGCATTTCGGGCACCACCGGCATGCGGGTGCCCACATCAAATTGAGACTTTGAGGCAATCAGAACCGGATCGTCTTTGACCAGCGGATTACTGTAGGCGGTGGTGACGCTGGGAAGAATTCCAAGTTCGGTAGCGAACCTGGAAGTCACGATTACGGACGTTAAGTGTTCAAGAAGCTCTTTAATGATGGGGGCTTTTGAAGCCGGCACATTCACATTCACCGAGTACCCCTTGCTTCCAACCATGGGGCTTGCCCACTTTCCACCCGGTTTAACCCGCGGAATACGAGCAATGCCCAGGTCGATTCCGTAGTCGATGTATTCTCGGAAAGACCAGGCACCATTCACGATCATGGCGACATTCCCTTGCTTGAACAGGGTGTCCATGAGTTCGTAGGTCGACTCCTTGGGCGTAACTTCGTGCTTGTCCTTGAGATCCTTGAGGAATTGAAGGGCCTGAACGGTGGATTGATTGTCGAGGTCTGGATTGGATTCGTCATCCATGACCCATCCCCCGTAGGCGGTGATAAACGGCACGAGCCAGAAAGGCTCTTCGAGCTGAAGCGCAATGCCGTACTGCTCGAAGCGACCATCGCCCTCTTCGTCGATGGTTTGGGCCTTTGCCATGCGAATGAGTTCGTCGAAGGTTGTTGGGGGTTCGGGTAGGAGGACTTTGTTGTACAGCAACGCAAGGTGGTTACCCACCTGATCTGGAGCCGCCCAAACTTTGCCCCCCAGCCGATCGAGAGCTCCCGGCTCGAACTTGTCCCAAAACTCGGCGGGCATGAAATCGTCGAGAGGCAGAATAATGCTGAGAACCGAAAAGGGGCCGATTTGATCGGAGGGGCCGTAGACCAGGTCTGGCCCGCCGCCACCCAGGGCCGCGGTTTGAAACTGCGTTCTTAGGTTTTCTGTGTCGTAATGGACTAACGTAATCTCGACATCGTGGGCTTCTTCAAAAGACTTGATCGCCCACTCCATGACCCGGCGTTCTTGGGGATCGCGCTGCTCCCAGATCACGATCTTCTTGTCGTTATTGCCACCACCCATACCGCACCCGAGCCCGCCAAAGACAAAAAGTCCCGCGAGAAGAGTGATTACCCACTGAGTCATTCGGCGCATGAAACGCATCTCCTAGGGAACTACGAGTTCCGAGTTGCTACCCCCAAAACCATCGTCGGATGTATTGGGGTTATTGGGATCTACTTTCCAATCTGTTCCGTTCACGATGAACTTGTACTGATAGGTGCCCGGGTCCAAGGGCTTTGTAATCACCCAAACCCCAGCCGCGTTCTTCGTGAGCTGGTCGCCGGTGGTGGACCAGTCATTAAAACTACCTGCCAGATGCACCATAGAAGCACTTGGGGAAACAAAGGTAAAGACCCAACCCTCAGCCGTTTTTCGAGGGCCCGTGGCTTCACTTCCGGCCTGGTCTGCCGGTGTCGTAACCACCACCCCAGACGCATCGGAGGCGTTTCCTGGCCCAGAGGGATTGGCGTCTGCCCCCGGCCAGGGCCGGGTTCGGTCGCAACTGACCAAGGTGAATCCAATCAAGAGACAAAGTCCCAGTTTGGGCAACATGTTTCGCATCGCTAAACCTCTAATTCACTTCCGTTGCCGTGAATTGGCCTTGGGCCTCATTAAGGACAAACTTGTAGCGACCGGCCATCGGTACTTCAATATTGAGAGCGGACCCCTCACCCGAAGCTTCAGAAACCGCAAAGGTCCCCGGCAACGTCAGCGTTTCGCTTTCCATGCCACCGTAGTCGGGCGGGCTGTCGAACTCTCCATCGGTGACGAATTTGAACAGGTAACTCTGGGCTAGAAGATCGATCTCGAGCTCCCAGACACAATCACTGGTTTGGGTCATGGCTGGAGAAATAGAAACATCAAAAGCTGGGTCGGTAAACTGGCCCACCATCTGGATGGTCGCGAAGGCCGAGGGAGCCCCGGTAAGAGCGAAATCACCCGCGTCGACCGTCGTACTTCCGACCACAAATCCTGATTTCATCACCACATCAAAACACGAAGACGTCACGGAGACGTCGTAGGTTCCCGCGGGGAGACTCATGAAACTGAAGGTTCCTGTGTCGGTGTCCGATTGAACCGTGGTGAGTGGGGTGAGTGAGCCCGAGGGGAACAATTGACAGCTCGCCGCCGGTAAGGGAGCGCTGCTCACGCCCTCAAAGGAAACGCTACCGGTGAGCCCACCGTCGAGGCTCCCACCGCCCAACAGGTTCACCGTGAATTCCGGAACAACTTCATCCAGGATGAACTCGTAGTCGCCATCGGCCAGCACCGAGATCGTGATCGCCGTCCCGATGCCGGAGATCAGCGAAGTGGCGTAGGTACCAGGAACGGAAAGGGGCGTTTCATCGCCACCGTAGTCCATGGGATTGTCAAAGGCGCCGTCGGTGACAAACTTCAAGTTGTAGGTTCCGGTGGTTAAACTCAAGGTATCGGTCCAGACGCAACCCATTTGGGTCATGAACGGGGCGTTGTCTAAATTGAACGCGTTAAAGTCACCCGCCAATTGAATGGTGGCAAAGGTGGACTGACAACCCGGATCAAGCACCAAGTCCCCTACCGTTATGTCTTGACCATTCACGTACATGACACCCGATAAAGAATTCGAGATGTAACCGGGAGCCGACGCCGAAATGTCGTAGGTGCCAGAGGCCAGGCCGGTAAAGGTGTAGGCCCCCATGGTGGTGTCGCGGGCGGTAACTCCGGGCGCACCCTGCAAGCTAATCGCCACAATGGCTTCCGGTGGATTGAAGGGATTGTCCGAAAAGACAACCACGCCGTTCAAACTACCCGAGGCCACGGACATGTTGACGGTTCCGATGTCGGTGACCTGATTCGCCACCACGGATACGTTGTTTACCTCAGTGCCCAAGTATCCTTCAGCCTCAAAGCTCAGTTCGTAGGTGCCGGCGCTCACGTCTTCAACCATGAACTCGCCCGTCTGAGGATCCGTACGAATAAACAACTCTTCCTGGGTAATGCGATAGGTTGCAGGAACGGTGGCTTCGTTCAGCACAAAGGTCCACATGCCCGCACTGGGAATGGTTACGGAAATATTTCCATCGGGGCCGCCGGCGTTTCCATCGGCATCTCCCTCTAGCGGATCGTCTCCGTTGTTTGGACCAAGATTTCCGTAGTCGGGAGGGCTGTCAAAAGTGATGCTGGCGTCATCGGCGCCGGTAACGAACTTAAATTCAGCTAAGCCTTCTTCCAGCTCAACCGTCCCTACCCAAAAGCAGGGGGTAACTTCTTCAAGCAGAAACTCGGGTACACGGCCGGTATCGAAGTCATTGAAGGTCCCCAGAATGGCGATGGCCCCGAAGGCGCTCACGCAAACCTCATCGGCAGCTCCTGTTCCTACGGCCAGAATTCGAGCCTGGGGGAAGGGTGGGCTGGTGATTCCGGAAAACGCGACCGTGCCGATAATGTCGCCACTACCGCCCGGCGGCGTAAGAATGGTCTGGTT
>JABDJR010000046.1 GCA_013003415.1 Candidatus Eiseniibacteriota bacterium
CGCTACCGGACTGCGCCACGCCCCGACCGAATCCGCAAGACTCTACACGGTTCCAGAGAGAGAATCAACCTCAGAAGGCTTCCAGAATCCAGCCCAAACACCGTCTATGTTGATCTTTAAGCTTTGCTTGTGGAGAGGCGCTAGGCTCGGAAGGTACGCATCTCGTCGAGTAGGGTTTCGAGACCACGCTTCACTTCCATGAGCACAGCCGCGCGGTCGACCTCTTTGAATGCGATCTCAAGTTGGTCTTTGATTTGATCGCGTTCGTCCTGAAGTTTCTTGCGAGCCCCCTGGATCGTGAATCCCTGGTCGTAGAGAAGCTCTTTCAGAAGAAGAATCAGTTTGAGATCGCGTTTCCGGTACATGCGATTTCCGGCTTTGTTCTTCTTGGGCCGGAGCATTTTAAACTGAGTTTCCCAGTAGCGAAGTACGTGGGGTTTGATTTCAGTGATGGACGATGCCTCACTGATCGAATAGTACAGTTTCGAATCCTTGGTCTTAAGGGATCCTTCGTTCATAGCGCTTCCGCCTTCAGTTGACGTGACATAAGACTCTCGATTGCCGCCGAGGGATCTTTGCCCTCGAATAAGACCGCATGCACTTCGTTCACGATAGGCATTTCTACCCCCAGCCTATCGGCCAATTCCTTAGCCGCAGCGGTGGTTCTTACCCCTTCCGCGACCATACCCAATGCCTGGAGGCTGTCTTCTAAGCTGTGCCCTTTACCAATCGCCTCACCGATTCTTCGATTACGACTGTGACGACTACAGCAAGTCGTTACCAAGTCTCCGACTCCGGCCAGACCAAAAAAGGTCTTTGCCTGAGCTCCCAACATGACTCCAAGACGTGTGTTCTCGGCCAACCCGCGTGTGATGAGCGAGCCCAGGGTGTTATCCCCAAAACCCAGTCCTGCGGACACACCGGCCGCCAATGCGATGACGTTCTTCATGGCCACAGCCAGCTCGACGCCGACAGTGTCCGCATTGGTATAAACGCGCATGGCGTTGCCGGTAAAAGCTTCCTGAACCAACGTCACCTCGTGTTGATGGATTCCTGTTGCCACAAGTGCCGTTGGGTGATGCAAGGCCACCTCTTCGGCGTGACTGGGACCAACAAGGGAAACGCCTCCCCGATTCAGCTCTTGAAAAACAACTTCCAGCATGCGGTTTAAAGAGTGTTCTTCAAGGCCTTTAGCAAGATTGACTACCGGAACATGAGGAAGAGCAGGGGCCATTTCGCGAAGCGTTTCACGCAGAGCGTGACTTGGGACCGCAAACACGACCAAGCCTGAGGTTTTCACTGTTTCCTTCGGGCAATCTTGAATCTTAAGTAAATCGGGAAACTTCAATCCTGGCAAGTACTTTTGATTTTCTCGATCCTGTTTGAGCTGGTTTCTTTGAGCCTCACTCCGTCCCCAAAGACTCACCTCATGACCGAGCAGAGCAAGATGCACCGCGATGGCCGTTCCCCAGGAGCCGGCTCCCAGAACCGCGATGTCGAGGCCGCGGGCCACTACTTGGTCCCCTTTGTCGCTGAGGGCTTGTCCCAAATCGCCTTTTCCTTGCCTTGGGCCAGTCGCATCCAGTTTGCCCGGTGACGAATTAAGATGAGAAGACTCATGGAAACGCCTACCAGAAGCACACTTGCATACCTCTCACCCATTTCGGATTGCAGCAGAACGGTAGATATGGGAACCATGAGAGCGCCAAGACCCGAAGCAAGAGATACCCACCCCCCAAGAAGCAGGGTGCCCACCCAGACTCCAAAGCCGCAGAGGGCAACCTGGGGTGCCAGACCAATCATGATTCCGAGCCCGGTGGCGACTCCCTTACCGCCCTTGAAACCGGCAAAGGGAGTGAACACGTGGCCGATCACGGCCAACATACCTGCGAACATGGGTAGCCAACCGGCGAGAGCGCCTGGAGCAAACTGGCGAGCCAGGACCACGGCCAAGACACCTTTGCCGACATCGAGAAGCAAGACAAGCAGGCCGACTTTGAAACCCATCACCCGGTACACATTCGTAGCTCCAAGGTTGCCACTCCCCTGGGCTCGTAGATCGACACCGCGTAGTCGAGAGACCCATAAGCTCCACGGTATGGCTCCCAAAACAAAGGCGAGGGCGAGCCAGAGAAACATCATCGGCGGGCCCGAAAATCCATGCGCATGGGAGTGGCTTTGAGTTCAAGCGCGTCCTGAAAATAGTTCTTCAAATACTTTTGGTAGGAGGCCGCCGCCGATTTGGGATCGTTCACGAACACCGTAAACTGGGGCGGTCGGTTTCCCGTTTGGGTGACGTAGTAAAGCTTCAGGGGCTTGGCTCCTGATTTCAACGGCGGATGAACACGATCGGTGGCGGCTTTGAGCAGATCATTCAACACCCCGGTCGGAACTCTCTTTTGACGCTGCAACCACAACTCGCGCACAAGGTCGGGAATCTTGGTGATGCGCTGGCCACTTAGGGCAGAGACGTAAAGAACCGGAGAGCCTTTCAACAGCGGAAACTTATGGCGGAGCATTTTGGTGTAGGCCTCGGCCGTCCCCGTAAACTTTGAAATGAGATCCCATTTATTCATAACAAAAATCATGGACTTCCCATGCTTGGTGATCTCGCCTGCGATGTGCAGGTCTTGGGCGGCGATTTCCTGGGTAGGATCGAGGACCAAAAGAGCTACATCGCAATTGGAAAGGCTTCGGCGCGTGCGAACCGTGGAGTAGTACTCAATCTCTTCGGTGACGTGGGAGCGTCGACGTAACCCGGCCGTATCGACCAGAACAAAGTCGTTCCCGTCATAGCGAAAATGAGCGTCCACCGCATCTCGGGTTGTGCCCGGCGCATCGTGGACAATGAAGCGAGACTCACCCAGTAGGCGATTCGCAATACTCGACTTGCCTACGTTGGGGCGTCCTAAAAGAGCGATGCGAATAAGGTCGGTCTCTTCCCCTGCTTCAACTTGTTTGGGGAGGCGTTCGACCAGAGCGTCGAGAAGGTCCCCGACTCCGTCACTGTGTTGTGCGGAGATTGGAATGGGATTCCCAAAACCCAAACTTGCCATTTCGAGAGAGGCAATGGCCTGCTCTTCGCTTTCGGCTTTGTTGGCGACGAGGAGCACCTTTTCGGAAATGGGGCGAAGCGCGTTAGCGATGGATTCATCGATGGCCGTAATTCCCTCGCGAGAGTCGACAAACATCAGAATCAGATCGGCGTGCTCAAGGGCCTCTTGCCCCTGCTCCATGATCTTGGCCTCCATGACATCGCGAGTCCCCGGAACCAAACCGCCGGTATCGATCACCATGAAAGACACGTTGGTCCAGCTGGCAATGCCTTCGCGTCGATCTCGGGTGACCCCGGGTTGGTCATCGACCACCGCGTCTCCCTTGGGAACGACACGATTAAAGAACGTGGACTTCCCCACGTTGGGTCTCCCCACGACCACGACCCTAGGCAGTTGCGCTCGGGTTACCATGCCCCCACCTCGTGAACCTCGGGTACCGGAGGAAGCAATGGATCCCAGCTGTTGAAGATGGGCACGCCCATTTCTTTTTCCAGCTGTGGCATGGTCCAATCGTCTAGGAACACACCATCTTGGTTTAAGGCTTCGTCGGGGATCAGAACAATGTCGCCCGCCTGAACATGGGGTTTTGCGGTGCGCAAAATATCTTTCGCCCCCAGCAGTCCGGCCACGGTGGTGGGACGCCCAAAGAGTTGGTTTTCTGCCACCAACATTTCGACGTGGGTTCCGGGAGTCCGTTTCTGGATATCCTCCAGCTTCTCTTTCAGAAGAGGACCAAAACTTTCTCCCGTCACAATCCAGGCTCGCTTTCGATCCGCTTTGTAGTCTTCCGCGGATGCGGCTTCGATCCGATCCCAGAGCTGGCGAACCATCCCCACCCCGTTTTCCGTTTGCTCAAATCCGTCGTAATACTCTTGGCCCGGAATGGGCTTCCCGGCAAGAACCACAAACTCGTCCGCGATGTAAACAAACTGAGCACCGAGGCGTCGTTTGAGAGCCCGGCCGTAACGCCTTACGCCCTCGACAATCTTCCCCGCTTCCTTTCGGGTGTAGGTGCGCAAGTCGGGAAGACCGGCCCGGTGCCCCGTAAGACCGACGGGAACCACCGCCACCGATCGAATGCCAGGATAGTAGTCAGCGAGCCCGAAGATCGTTTCCTCCATGGCGAAGCCGTCGTTAATCCCGGGAATGGCCACAATCTGGGTGTGGAGATCGATACCGCCATCCAGCAATTGATGGATGCGATCCATGACCTCCCCCGAACGAGGGCTCTTCAGGCATTTCTCGCGGACCACGGGATCGATGGCGTGAACCGAGATATAGAGAGGCGATAACTCCTGCTCGATGATGCGCTCAAACTCCCACTCTTTGAGGTTGGTGAGCGTAATGAAGTTTCCGTAAAGGTAGGAGAAACGATAGTCGTCATCACGAACGTCGAGGTTCTTCCGCACGCCGTCGGGGAGTTGGTCGACGAAACAAAAAGGGCAATCGTTCCCACAGAGTCGAATGCGGGGATCGGGAAAGGTCAGCCCTAAGGAGCGTCCGTACTCTCGCTGAATGGTGACGTCGAACGGCTTTCCGTAGACATCTTTATGTTCCAGCGTAAGGTGGAGTTCCTCGTCGCCAAGCCAGAGGTGTAGATCGAGAAAGTCGCGGACCTTTTGGCCAGCAATGGCAACTAATCGATCTCCGGCCACAATGCCGGCATCTGCGGCTTGGGATCCTGGTTCCACATGCGTTATCTGTACCAAACGA